>JBGVBX010000015.1:0-34518 GCA_045225975.1 Malacoplasma sp.
TTATTTGTTAAAAAGAAGTATGTTTTGAAGCAAGATTTCTATGCTACTAAATAATGAAAAACCAACTTTATTTGCAACATTACTCAATATTAGTGAAGATTGTCTATACAAAATAATTTATAGTAATATAATTACTATAAATGATGAAAAATAATAAGGTTTTATTAGCAATATTAGATGGTTTTGGTTATTCATCTAAAAAAGAAGGTAATGCTATTTATTTGGCAAAGACACCAAATATCAATAATTTATTAAAGAATTTTCCTCATGAACTTATTAATGCTTCAGGAAAATATGTAGGTTTACCAGATGACCAAATGGGTAATAGCGAAGTTGGACACCTAAACATGGGTGCTGGAAGAATTGTTTATACAGGTCTAGGATTAATTGACAATGCAATTAAAAATAAACATTTTGCATCAAACAATGCTTTTTTAAAAGCATTTAATCATATAAAAAAACATAAATCTAAATTACATATAATAGGTCTTGTATCACATGGTAGTGTACATTCAAGTTATAACCATATAGTCCAATTAATCAAATTAGCTGCTAAAAATAGCATAAAACCGATAATACATATATTGACTGATGGAAGGGATGTTAATCCACATGCCTTCATTAATGACTTAAAGGAATTTAAAAAAATTTGTGAACAAAATGGTGCTAAAATTGCAACTGTTTCTGGAAGATTTTATGCAATGGATAGGGATAAGCGATGAGACCGTGTTGAATTAGCATATAAAACAATTCTTGGAAAAACAACAAATAAATTCACAAATTTGACAAAATACATAAAAGATTCATATGACAATGACATTAGTGATGAATTCATTGTTCCAGCGATTAATGGTAACTATAAAACTAAAGATATTGCTTTAAGCAATAATGATGCAGTAATCTTTGCTAATTTCCGAGCTGATCGTGCAAGAGAATTAACTCATTGTATTTGTCGTTCATCATATTATGACTTTTTACCAAAATTATCAGTAAAAAATATTTTTATGGTAACAATGACAAAATATGAAGGAATGAATGAATCAGCGGTTGCTTTTAATCAACAAAAATTAAAAAATACCCTTGGTGAAGTAATTGCTAATAATAAATTATCACAATTGAGAATTGCTGAAACAGAAAAATATGCGCATGTTACATTTTTCTTTGATGGTGGAAAGGAAATAAGTTACAAGAACGAAGATAAGGTTTTAATTCCTTCACCAAAAGTAAAAACATATGATTTAAAACCTAAAATGTCAGCAAATGAGATTACTAATAAGCTATTGCCAACAATTGGTAAATACGATTTAACAATACTAAACTTTGCTAATCCAGATATGGTAGGCCATACTGGTAATTTAAAAGCAACAATTGAAGCTGTTGAAACAGTTGATACTATGATTGGTAAAATTTACACAAAGTGTAAGCAAGCAAATGTAACTTTATTTATTGTTGGTGATCATGGTAATGCTGAATGTATGTCAGATAAAAACAAGCAAATAGTAACTAAGCACACAACAAACCCTGTACCACTTATAATAACTGATAAAAATGTTAAAATTATCAAAAATGGCAAATTAAGTAATATTGCCCCAACAATTCTTAACTACATGGGTATAAAACCACCAAAGGAGATGAATGAACCATCCCTTATCAAAAAATAAAGTTATATGGAAAACATAATAATATCAACTAGCAATCAAATTGTTAAATCAATTAATAAACTGTTTGACGATAAAAAATATCGTGATAAAACTTGTTTATTTGTTTGCCAAAGCAGAAAAATTATTACTACTTTAATTTCATTAAATTTCAAACTTAATAAAATTGTTATCAAACAAAATTCTAAATTTTATGAAAAATTTAAAAATTTTTCTAATGCCGTTATTGTTAATGAACATGTTTATAATTACATATCACATCAAGAAAATGGTGATGGCTTGATTGCTGTTTTTGAACAAAAAAGCAAAAGTAAATCTATAGATTTAAATAAGAATGTTTTAATTTTGGATAACATTCAAAATCCTAATAACTTAGGTGCAATATTAAGAACATGCTTTGCTTTTAATATTGATAATCTTGTTCTAACTAATAATTCGGTTGATCTATATAATTACAAAGCCATACAATCTTCTATGGGTTATGGATTAAATATTAATATTACTTATGTGAATAATTTAAGCAAATGTATTAAAGATTTGCAAAGTAAAAATTATATTGTTTACGCTACAGATGTTAATAAAAAATCTATTGATTTAAATTATTTATCTAATAAACCTAAACCTAAAAAAATAGCAATTTTATTTGGTAATGAAGGTTCTGGATTAAAACAAGAACAAATTAATTTATGTGACCAAACTATTTTTATTCCTATCAATAAAAAAGTTGATTCATTGAATGTGTCAAATGCTGTAGCAATTATCTCTTATTTTATTAGCATATGAAAGTAATAAAAGTTAATCATAATGATGAAAACACAAGATTAGACAATTTTTTATCTAAAACTTTTAATAATATTAAAAAATCTGAAATCTATAAAGCAATAAGAAACAATAAAATTAAAGTTAATAATAAAAAAGTTAAATTTAATTATCGAGTTCAATATGATGATGAAATTAAGGTTTATATTGATAACAATTTATTAATCAATAATAAACAATCGCTTAATGTTAGTAAAAAACAGGATTTTTTAATTCTATATGAAGACATAAATATAATGATTGTTTATAAACCAAAAGGTTTATTAGTCCATGCAGATGTGGCAAACAATAACAATACACTAATTAATCAAATTATTAATTATTTAATAAAAAATAAACAATATGACCCAGAGCATGAAAATAGTTTTGTTCCTAGTCTTGTTAATCGTTTAGATCGCAATACAGCTGGAATCGTATTAATTGCAAAAAATCATAAAACATTGGAACTTTTAAATGAAAAAACAAAAAATCATGAAATAAGCAAATATTATATTGCCAAAGTTCATGGTATTATTGATCCAAAAGAAGCTACTCTTGTAGCCTATTCAACAAAAAACAATGTCAAAAATCTAGTGACAATTACTAAAAAACCAATTAATGATAATTCCAAAAAAATAATTACCAAATATAAAATGATTAGTCATGATGATAAAACAAGTATCATTGAAATCAATATTTTAACAGGTAGAACACACCAAATTAGAGCCCATTTTAACTATATTGGCTATCCTTTAGTTGGTGAAACAAAATATAAAAATGATGAAATAACTAAAGATGGAAAACATACACATCAATCATTATGTGCATACAAAATTGTGTTCAATTTCAAAACAAATAATCATCATCTATCATATTTAAATAAAAAAAATTTTGTTTTAGATAATAAATTAATTAGCATTAATTTATAATTATTAATTAAATATGAGTCAAAATCCTGCTGTTCTAATTTGTGTATGTGGTGGAAGTGGAAGTGGTAAAACAACCGTTACTGAAGAAATTAAGAAAATCTTTCCAAAAAAACTTAAATTATTACATTTAAGTCTAGATCGTTTTTACAAAAATAGTTTGAATGATCTAAATGTTAATTATTTACATGATAATGTAAACTTTGATCATCCTAAATCATTTGATTGAACTTTAATAAGAAAGGTAATTAATGATCTTATCAACCATAAACCAGTTAAAGTTCCATACTATGACTACAAAAAATCAAAACGCTTAAATAAATTTCAGACTTTAAAGAACTATGATGTAATCGTTTTTGAGGGTATTTTAACTTTATATGATAATGAAATTAATAAAAAAGCAAATATTAAGATATTTGTTGATACACCATCTGATGAAAGATTCATTAGAAGATTTTTAAGAGATATAAATGAACGAGGCAGAAAAACCGACGATATTATTAAGCAATGAAGAACAATAGTACGTCCAATGTTTAACTTATTTGTTTCACCACAGAAAGCAAATGCTGATATTGTAATTCCTTGATATAATTTCAACAATGTTGCTATAAGAACATTAAATGCTTCAATTAAAGAATTGTTAAAACCAGAGAAGAAATAAAGTATCAATGCTCACTTATTTCCGATATTTATCTAAGATAATTTTCTCAAAAATACCATTATGATTGATTGTGGGCATTGGTTATATTTTTGCAATTGTGTTTTTAATTGTTATTCCAGCACTTACTAAAACATCTCCGATATTAATGTGGAACTTTGATCTTATTAATATTCAAACCACCTTTATAACTATTGAAGCTGTTAAAAGTGGCTTATTAGTTGGTTATGCATTTAAAAATGATGTTGAAGATGGATCTGAATTAATTATTTATTCTAAACCATTAAAAAGAATTAAAATTTTGTTGCCAAAATTAATATGGGTAATTCTAGCCAATCTTTTATTCAGTGTTGGATATATAATAATAGCCTTGTGTACTATGGCATTTGGACAATATGATGCTATATCTCATCCCGCAGGCATGCAATATAATAAAGTTCTAGCACTTGTTGCATCATTAATAATAGGCCCATTTGTTGTTAATTTAATATTTTCAAGCTTTGCAGTATTTATTGGTAATTTCGGAAATAAATTAAAAATTTTCATTACTGTTACATTAGTAGCTATCATCTTATCAATTTATGATGTTATTGGTTCTGTTGTTATGTCAGATAAGTCCTCTAAAATCATTTCTAAATATGATGGTGAAATAACATCATTTTCTGTTAAAACAAATGATTTAGATTATAAAAATTTTGCTTTCTTTGATACTTTGCCTAAAACGGATTTGTATGATGTTGATCATGAAAATAATGATTTTAGTAATTATATTTACCAAACCTTAAATATTAATAATCAATTATCAAATTTTTATAAGTTATTTGATTTAGATGATGTAAAAGCAAATCTTCAGTCATCTGAATATGGACAATACCCAAAATTTAGGACAACCATCAAAAGCAAAGATGATAATCTATTAAACTTTCTAGAATCATGTTACTATGCTGATGATCAACATTCATATCCTTTTATCATGCCAATATCTCAAGACCTTTATAATGAAAGCAAAGAGCCAACTGAACAAAGTAATTATAAAAGTTTAGAATTTATGTTTTTAGGACTAGATAGTAGCATCCATACATGATTGAAATATTTGGGTGCTGGTCCTCATGATATATGACTTTCAAATTTAACAATGGTATTCGATGTGGTGCCATCAACATATGTTTCTGATAAGGATTTAATGGAAATTAAAGGTGATATTAATGAATTTGATAAGGATGTATTTGAAAATATAACACGTAAGATTTTAAGTGACGAAGATGAAATCAACAACTTTAAATCAATTTTTAACACTCGTGCTCAACAAGAAAATGCAAAAAAAATACAAACAAAATTTGATGAATTGTGTTTTAAATTCATAAATGATAATAAAGAAAAATACAATATTTCAACTAATACATTAACAAATATAAATTTATCAATGGCTAAAGTTCAATATAGTATGTTAAAACACTTCTGCATGATTTATTGAACACAAATAATTCAACAATTAGTTAAAGATTATGACATTACTAATTATTTAAAGAATGAGGAGAATAATGCTTTTCAAAATAGTTTTAAAGAAACTGTAACTATAACAAACCCATATAATCAATCTGAAACTATTGCCGAAAATATTAGTGTAGATTGTTTCACTAGATGTTTTTTAGCATATACCGGAGTAGGACAAATAAATTCTAGATGAAATGGCTGAACTCAAAAAAAATTTGGTTATAGTTGTTTTGGAATTAATGAAGAGGGTAAACCATTATTCAATGAGAAAATTCCTGAAGGCCGTGACGAATATTATTATTTTATGTTCCCATGTCAATATGTTAATGTATATAATCAACAAGGCTATGATATTGCTTCGGTATATCACTACACTACAACCGAATTTTACACTCGTGCAAGTTCAATTATTTTTTGAAGTATAGTAAGTTTTATTTGATTTGCTGGTTCAATGATTGGTTATTTAAGACATGATATTAGTTAATCAACTTGATTGCCAATTAATGAGAAGCGATTATAAGAAATTATTTTCACTTTCACAATATCACCTATCTTAGCATGACCGTTGAAATTTACAACTTTTAGTTGTGGTGAATAACCCATTAATCTTGACTTATTAGTTTTACTAATACCTTCAACTAAAACTTCAACTATCTTATTTAAAAATTTTTTGTTTTTTAATTTAGCATATTTACGAACTAATTCATTTAATTTGGCTAGACGTTTTTGTTTAACTTCTAAACTAATTTTATCTTCCATTTTAGCTGCTGGTGTGCCAGCTCTTTTTGAATAGATAAAAGTAAAAGCATTATCAAATTTCACTTTCTTATAAAATTTTAATGTATTGTTAAATTGTTTATCAGTCTCATTTGGAAAACCAACAATTATATCAGTTGTGATAGCACAATTCTTAATATTTTTGTTAATATATTGGATTATTCTGTAATAATCAGATATTTTCATTGTTCTATTCATTCTTCGCAATATTTCCTGATCACCAGATTGTATAGGTAAATGAATTGCCGGCATAATATTTGGATATTTTTTAATAATATCAATAATGCTTAAATCAAAATTTCAAGGATTACTTGTAGAAAACCTGATACGTGGTATTTTTAATTTAGCAACATCAACTAATAAATCTTTAAAATTATATTTCTTAGCTTTAAAATCAATACCATAAGCATTTACATTCTGGCCTATTAATGTAACTTCTTTACATCCATTTTTTATTAACTGTTTAATTTCATTAATAATATCTTCCTTGTTGCGACTTATTTGTTGCCCTCTTGTATAAGGAACTATACAATATGTGCAAAAATTATCGCATCCATCCATTATTGTTACAAATGCTTTATGTTTATTTTCAAGTTGTCTAGGCATCAATTTATAATAGTTACTTTTTTTATGTTTGATACTTATGACTTTGGTATTATTTTTGTATATTTCATATACATATTTTGGCAATTCATCAATGTTATGAACACCAAAAACAAGATCTACTTTACTATCTTTTTTGAGTTTATTAGTTGTTATTTCTTGCAATGGCATACAACCCGAGACAGCAAGTCTAAAATTATTGTTTTTACTGCGAAGTCTATTTATAAACCCAATTTCACCATAAACTTTATTTTCAGCATTTTGCCTAATAGCACAAGTGTTTAAAATAACAAAGTCAGCCTTCTTGATTTCGCTTGTTTGTTTAAAACCTAAATTAAGTAGAATTTTAGAAATTACCTGTGAGTCAATTACATTGGCTTGACATCCATATGTTCTTGTGTAAAAATGTAATTTCTTATAAAGGGTCAATATATACTTATTATCAATTTTAAAATCAGTTGTCTTGATTTTATTAGTATTTATGTCCCTTTTTGCCTGGGATTTTAAATCTGGTTCCTTATATATTTTTATATATTTCATTTATATAAAAATTATATAATGTAAATATCTATTTACCTATGAAGAGACTCCATAAGTTACTATTATCACTTTGCTCACCAATTGTAACTATCCCTACTATTTTAACTACATCATGTGCTCCAACATACAATCCTAGTTTATATCAAGTAAAATTTACTAATGATTCTATAAGCAACAGTTTAAAAGATTGTTCAAAACCTACAGTATCATTACAAGAATTAATTTGCGGTACAAAAAAATTCCATTCTGGAAACTATATGATAATTCTTGGTTCAGAATGCAGCGAATACTCAAATAAATTCTTTTCAAATAATCCTAAATTTTCAAAAACACATTATGACTATGCTTCAGATGATGCATTTGTTGGATCATTGTTTTACAATTGTATCAATAAAGATGCTTTTACAAATTCAAGCGTTGACTTTGGGTTGGTTCTATATATTGATATTGAATCTGCAAAAACCGCTAATAAAGATTTACTAAGACCTGAACAATATAGAAGGTTTGATGAAAAGTGAGATAGTAATGATGTAAAAGAAGCAGAAGATCGTGATATCAACACCGATAAGAAAAAAGTAATTGTTGAAGGTAAATATAAAAGAAATGATGAATCTGCATCTACTATGCGTAGTTTGTTAGAATATTTAAAAACAATATTCACATCTGATTCATTTTCATTTGGATGTAGTACTAGCGATGATATGCCATTTGGCATGGTTTGAAAAGAAGGCGTACCACAAAAAGATTATTTTAAAAAAATTCCTATTGATGATAAGGAATCTGCACAAAAATCAGAAGACTATTTTGATAATACTTTAGAGCTTTGAAATCAAAAAGATTAACTAAATTACAAAATATGCAATCTATTAAATAACAACATATGAAAAAATGAGTCAAAAATTCTTTATATGTTTTATCGACTGGAGCTTTAATTAGCTTTATTTGCATTTTTGCCATTCCTTTTAATAAAGTAAAAACAATCTCTTGTGTTGGCTCAAGTGGTGTAAAACCATTTGTTGAAGAATATGCTAAAGAATTTTTAAAAAATAATAAAGTTGATATTAATGTTGATGCTGGTGGTTCTGGTTTCGGTATAAGCCAGGTAGCTAATAATTTTACCAATATTGGTACAGCTAGCAAGAATCCTTTTAATACAGTTAAAGAATCTTATAGAAATGAATGAATTAAGAATAATATAAAAACAGTAACTATAGGTTGAGAAGGGATTTGTATTGTTTACATCCCACCAAAAAAAATATCAAATAATATAAATTTAAATCAAGTTTTGACTTTAAATCAAGATAATATTACAAATTTATACCGAACATTTTCAGGCTTTAAAAATGGTTTGCCAAGTGAAAAACCTCATTTATCATTATTTTTAAATCCTGATTATCAAGATCAAATTTCTAAAGCTGACTTAACTGAATTTGAAAATCAAACAATAATTCCATATGCACGAAGTGGTGGAAGTTTAACCAGTGGTACAGCGGCAAGTTTTTTTGAATGTTGTCATTTTAATGATTATCAAGATAGTTTGAATTCTGATCAAATAAAGGCATTTGAAAATGGTAATTATGGGAATGATTTTAAACTATATGATACTGATGAAGCCAATTCCAGAGCATGATCTGTTTTTAATAGCAATAATATCCCTGGATCAATGATTTATTTGTCAAGTAGCTTTGTTGAACAAAATCGTAAATTAATTGAAACTAATAGATATGGCATATTATCATATGACAATGTTGAATATCAAACAAATAAGATAGGTGATGGTTATAATTTTTTCCGCCCACTTAATCTATTATTAAGTATTAACTCTTCATCAAAAACAAAAGAATTTATTGAAAGCATTTTAAAATATTCACTATCAATAGGGTTTTTAGAATTAGGTGCTCAAGGTATTAGCCAAGATCAATATAATTCAATGCTTGATAATTTATCATTGTGAATTAGTGATAATGACCTATTAAATATACGTGGAGATAATTGAGATAGTAAAGAAGCTGTTTTTGGAGCTATTGAATAATGTTTAAAACTAAACTAGCACGAAATAATTCTCTCGGAATAAGAAAAACTCGGACTGATAAAAGAGCAAAAATTATCACTTCTACCATTGCTTGATTATTTGCATTAATATTTATTGCCTTAATTTCCTTTATTATTTATGCATCAATCCCAGGTTTTAAATACTATGGCATTATTAACATTCTTTTTTCTGGTAGATTTGATCTAAGTAAAAATCAAGCAAGTGTTTGATTACCAACATTAATCACATTATTAACAACACTACTTGCCATTTTAATCGCGGGCCCTTTAGGAATTAAAACTTCGATATTTATAAAATATCGCGTACCAGCTAAATTCCAAAAACCATTAAGAATTACCATAGAATTATTAGCCGATATCCCTTCAGTTATTTTTGGTTTATTTGCAATACAAGCTATAGGTAAAATTGCAACAACTATATTTGGTGCTGGTACAAACTTTAGTATTTTAACAGCTTCACTTATGCTAGGCTTTATGATCTTACCTACAGTAGTTTCATTAAATTTAAATGCTCTTGATAGTGTAAGTCATGATTTATTAACTAGTTCAATGGTTCTAGGAATCACCAAAACAAGAGCAATATATAAAATTTGCAAGAAAGAATGCCGTGCCGGTTCTGCTACTGGAATATTAATGTCAATTAGTCGTGCTATTGGTGAAACCATGGCAGTAAGCATGATCTTACAATCACAAATGTATAACAATACATTTGATAGCGGATTTATTCAAATCTTAACTAGTGGTTTAAGAACTTTAGGTGCATTAATTTCAGCAAATATGTTTGCCGAATCTGGTGGTCCTGCTTTACAAGGATTATTATTTGCATTTGGAATTATCATGTTTATTATGGTTTTAATATTCAATGCTATAGCTATAAGAATTACCAAAAAGAAATCAAATAAGAACAATAAATGGTCACACATTAGTAAAATTATCAATAATTTTATTTACTTTATTCCAAATAAATTGGTCGTTCTTTGGGAAAATATCACTTACCATTCAAAAATCAGCAAAGCTGATGTTTCCCAATATGTCGGTACAAGAATAACTAAAAATAAATTTACTCACATTTATGATTATTGAAAAATATTCTGAGAATGATTTTCAATTCTTTTATCTTTAATATTTCTATTCTGAATTCTTGAAAATATATTGGTATTTGGTGCTTATGGTTTAGCATCTAATTATGCAAGTGCTACTGCATTTAGTAAAGACACTACTGGACAAGCTTTTGTAAATACAATATTAATTATTTTAATTGCAGTCGGTATTGGGTTTCCTATATCACTATCAATTGCAATTTATTTAAGTGAATTTGCCAAAGAAGGTAAGATTAAAAAAACATTATTGTTCTTTATTGATTCACTAGGTGCAACACCAAGTATCTTATTTGGAATGTTTGGATTAATTTTCTTCATCCAAACTTTAGGACTATCAAGTCAAGGCCATGCCGGTAAAAGTTTGATTGCTGGTATACTAACAATTATCATTGTTATTTTACCTACATTCATTCGTACAATCCAGCAAGCATTGCAATCAGTTCCAAATGAATTAAGAACAAATTCATATGCTCTTGGTGCTGGTAAATGGGAAACATTTAGAAAAGTTGTTTTACCAATTGCAAGCCAGGGTATAAGAACTAGCATTGTTTTATCAATTGGTAGAATTCTAGCCGAAACTGCACCATTATATTTGACAAGCGGATTAGCAAGCAGCTCATCAATCTCACTAATTTATGAAGGGCAAACATTAACTACAAGAATTTATGCCCAAATTTATGAGGCAAACATGACTAAAGCCAATTCAATAATGTATGAATGTGCATTTATTACCATGACTTTGGTTTTGATGATTATTCTAATTGTCAATGTAGTAATCCCATGGTATTATCGATATAAGAGCAAAAGGGAGCAACAACGTTGTGATTCATCAATACATGTTAACAAATCACATAAAACATATACTAATTTAACTTCAAATCTAAAGCTTTCGCAAAATAAAGCAAATTTCAAAAATTTAATTCATTGCCTTAAGTCTTTTATTTATAAACAAAAATATATTTACAATATTATTAATCATACGTAATGAGCAATTCAAAGAAAATTCAAATTTATCAAAAGAAAAAATCAAAAGAAGAGCTTTCTTCGCTTTCTGTTGAATTCAATAACAAGAAACTTGAGGCTAAGAACCGTTATAAACAAGACTTGAAAAAAGTCAAATCCAAATCAGACAAAAATGCTATTAAAAAAGAATATGCAAATAAAAAATGCGAAATAAAGGCATGATACAATAAAGAAATCAAAAAAATTACAAAGAATAATCTTATTAGTGTAGATCAAGACCAATATGATCGCATGAAAGCTAAAGAAGTTTATGACTCCAACAAATTCATTAGAGTTTTCAAACAAATTACTTTAAATAAAAATCAGAAAGAAATTTATCGTTGTTTAGTTAAAAAGAATAATGAATTGCTAAATACTCAAAACAAGAACTTCAACCCAAAAAATATTTTTGAAGTAAAAAATTTTAATTTCTATTATGGTTCTTATCAAGCTCTATTTGATATTAATATCAAAATTAAGCGAAACAAGGTAACTACTTTTATTGGCCCAAGTGGATGTGGCAAATCAACAATGTTAAGATGCTTCAATAAAATGAATGAGCAAATACAAAATACGCATCATGATGGATTAATATACTTTAATGATGGAACAAATTTATATTCAAAAAAATTAAATTCATCTATATTGACTACAAAAGTCGGAATGGTTTTTCAAAAAGCAACAACATTCCCAATGAGTATCTATGATAATGTTGCTTTTGGTCCACACTCACATGGTATATTACAGAAAGAAATTTTAGATGACATTGTTAAAGAATCTTTAATATCTGCTGCATTATGAGACGAAGTTAGTGATAAATTATTCTCTCCAGCATCTTCATTGTCTGGAGGTCAACAACAAAGGTTGTGTATTGCTAGAGCAATAGCATTAAAACCTGAAGTTTTATTAATGGATGAATCTACATCTGGTTTAGACCCAATTGCCACAGCTAAAATTGAAAATTTAATTTTAGATCTAAAGAAAAAATATACAATTATATTGATAACACATTCAATGGCCCAAGTTCAACGAATAAGTGATTACACAGCCTTCTTTTACAAGGGTAGATTAATTGAATTTGGTGATACAAGAAGCATATTTTTTACTCCAAAAAACAAAAAAACAAAGGACTATATTTCAGGAAAGATTGGTTAATATGAATACTTTAGGAATGACTTCACTTGGATTTGCATCTTTCATACTTGGCTTGATAGCAGCAGTTTGTATAGGTATATACACAATTCCACAATTAATAATGTTATTGAAAACAAAAGATTCTAGTGGTATTTCTGCTCCAATGTTTTTGATTTTGGTAATTGGTGATATTTTCTTTATTATTCAAAGTTCTATCAGTTTAATTGACTCTATTTCAAACAATAATGTAAATGCTTGATTAACAACATTATTTCCAGTATTAGTTGCAAATACTGTTTGCACTATTAGTGGTGCAATAACACTAACAATTAAATTGTTAAATCAACACAGAGCAAAAAAACGCAATCTATCTGAAAGAGAATATTGTGTACAATTATTAAAAGAATCAAATGCAAAAAAAAGCAATAAAAACAAATAGGATATGTCATCAAATTACGGATTAGTAAGAGAGTCTGAAAAAGAATTAACAAGAGGTTTATTAAAATTCTATCGCCATGTTAAAAATAATTGGAAGAATTTAATTTCTGCTCTTTCAAAAAACACTACTATTAGTAATGAGGAATATCAAAAATTCCAAAAGAATGAAAATAAATCAAACCATATGGAAGCTGATATTCTAAATGAATGTATTTGATCTATATCAAGAAATCAGCCTGTTGCAAACCATTTAAGATTTGCGGTTTCAATAATTTATTCAATTTCTGACTTAGAAAGAATGGCTGATTACATTATTAATTCAGTTAACATAATTAGACAAAATAATTTTAATAAAGAGGCTATCTCAATTATTAGAGAATCTTTTAAACTTTCATATAGATGCATGACTGATCTTTTAAAATCCTTAGAAACTAAGGACAAAATTAAACTTGATACAGTTGCTTCGTACAAGTTAGCCAATAAAGTATTGGACTATTATAGAGTTGAATATAAAAAAATTAATAAGGGATTATCAAAGATAATCTTTGACAAGAACTCTGCAGAACAAATTGAAAAATTTCTATCTAACATTTCAATAATCATTAAATATTCTGAAAGAAATGTTGATCATGCTGTAAATATTCTTGACAATTTTGTTTATGTAAGAGAATCAGATTTTATTTTTAGTAATCATAAAAATCCATCACTTGATTTTGATAATTTAAACTTAAGCTCATTACAAACATCAACAAAAAAAGAGAAAATCAAATAATCTAAATATATAATAATTTCAATGCTATATAAATAGTATATTCGTTATAGAGATTTATAAAAAATGTCAAAAATTAAATTTATAGGCTTTGGTGGCCTAAATGAACGTGGTAAACAATGTTATGCATTAAATGTTAATGGCAACATATATTTATTCAATTGCGGTCTAGCTTCACCAGTTAACGCACAATTAGGCGTTAAAAAAGTAATTCCAGATTTTAGTTGAATAGTTGAGAATGCTAATGCTGTAAAAGGAATTTTCATTGGTACTCCTAAATATGAGAATTACGCTGGACTCCCATACTTATTAAAATATTTGCCAAAAGTTCCTATTTATGTCAGTGATGTAGGAGCTAATATAATTATTAATTATTTCAATTATTTATCAATAATTGATAAAAATAATTATCATCGACCTAACATAAAAATTATTAACTCATTAGAAATGCAAACTATTGGGGGTACACAAATTACTCCATTTTACTTATCGAACTTTTTGCCTAAATCATTTGGTTTTGTTATTAATACTCAGGATGGTGGAATTATATTCATTGATGATTTTATGATTAGTTCTAACCGTAATCATGCTTTTGAAAACCAAATATTTGAAATCAATCAAATTACTAAAAATAAGAATTTAGCTTTATTAGTTGGTGTTGGTAATAAAGGAATTAATAAGGGATTTACCAGTCCATCACATCGTGTTGCTGAATTCATTTCAGACGTATTAAGTGAAAATGAAGATGGAAGAACATTAATTGCATGCAATAATTTTGATTTTTACACAATTATGACTATTGCTAAAATTTGTGCTGAAAGAAATAGATCATTTTTAATTTATAGTAAATCTGCTTCACAAACATTCCGATTCTTATGTAAAAAGAATTACTTTTTAAATAAAAATATTAACTTTATTAAAGATACTGAAATAATGCAGTCTAAAAATGCTGTAATAATAATTACAGCTATACATCAAAAACTATTTGAAAAAATGGAAAACATACTTAATGATGAAGACCCTAAATTAAAGATATTACCTACTGATTATTTCGTATATGCAATGCATACTGTAAGTGGCTATGAAAAATTAGAATCAACTCTATTTGATCATATAGTTTACTCAAATACAAAAAAGATTATTAAATTACCTAAAGAATTAATAACTGCTTCAGCTTCTGCTGAAGATCACAAATTCTTAATAAGTTTATTACGTCCTAAATATGCAATTCCATTAAATGGTTTATATATGAACTTCATCCAATATAGAGATGCAGCATCTAAATCATATATTCAAAAATCAAATATTTTAATCTTATCTAATGGTGAATTAATTGAATTTGATAATGGTGTATTACAAAAACCACATAAATTCATTAAACAGCAATTACAATTTGTTAATATTACAGGAGCTGTTGATTCTGGATCTGCATCTATATTTGAAAGAGAACAAATGACAAGCAATGGAGTATTGCTAATAGATTTATTGATTGATAATCAAAAAAAGGTAATTTCTCATCATAATTTCTCATCTATTGGTGTTATCAATATGACTGATGAAAATATGAAAATCATTAATGAGATTAATGAAGAATGTTTAAAGCAAATTAATGAGAACCTTGAAAAACAAGTTCCTGATAAAACTAAATTATTAAATACAAAGGAACTTAAATATTTTATTAAAAAGATATTTACTAAATATTATGATAAGAAGTTTGAGAAAAAACCTCTAGTAGTAACCACTTTAGTTTTTAGAAAAGATAAATAAATAGCATATAACTATATATCTTATGGATAATAAACCAACCAAGAATACTTATAAAGATATAAATGACCTTAGTCAAATAAAATCATTTATTCCGTATTCAGAATTAAAAAACGAAAAGAAAAATATTAAGCAATTAGTAATAAAAATTATTTTGTTATCGGTTTTAATATTTAGTATTCTTAGAATACCATTTTGTGGCTGCTATATCGATGCTTTTCTATTTGAATATTTATTTGGATTTGGAAAATATTTGATTTATATCTTTTCTATTGTTTTAATTTGTTTATCATTTTTTAATCAAAAGATTAAAAAAAGGTTCATTATTGGCGCATCATTAATTGTTGTATTAGTATCAATAATGTTCTCAACAATATCAACTACTTGATGTGAAAAATCTGTTTGAGAAAAAATATATGATTCAGATTCATATAAATCTAATTTTGTTATGAGACTTAGTTATTATCATAATAACTATTTTATGCCTTATGCCACTAAGAATATTTGATCATATGCATACAAAGGTGTAAATAATTTATGATTCATGAATACTAGAATGACTATGCCTAAAAATGGTGGAACTCCTAGTTTTGCCTTTATTATTTCTGGTGGTTTAATTGGTGAATTTGTTATTTCTATAAATTATTGAATTACTATTTTATTCGCTATTACTTTAATTATTTTAATCTGTTTAGTGTTAATTCAAAAAGCAGACTCAAAAATTGGAAATTGAATTAGCAATAAAGTTAATAATTTTTTTAGCAAAGCTAAAAAAAATAATGATGAAGATACACATAATACAATTAATAATGACAATCAAAATATTAAACATCAGAAATTAAAAGCATCAACTCTTGACTCAACTGATAAATTTAACACTAATACACCACCATTAAGTTTTTTAAATGATACAAGTGTAGATAATGATGTTCATAATAAAATAGATGCTAATAAAAGTAAAGAAATAATTACTCAAATCCTTGAGAAAGCAAATCTAAAGATAAAGTTTGATAGTATTAACGTTATGCCTCTATTCACTGAAATTAAATTTCATGGAAACCAAGCAAAAGATGTTGATGGGTTTATTAAAAATGGTAATGAAATTGCTTATTCTCTTCAACTAGAAGAATTTTACATTTTAACAAAGGGCAATTCTATTGTTTTTGAATATAAAAATGCTAAATCATCAAAAGTATCAATTAGATCAATACTTGTAGACAATAATATAGGTAATAATAAATGTTATGGCATAGTTGGTGTTGATGAAAATAGTAATCCATTATTTATGGATTACAAAACAAATGAATCTATTTTAATTGTTGGTCAAAAGGGCTCTGGTGTTAATATGCTATTATCATGTTTGATAATAACATCTGTATATATGTCTTCTCCATCATTTTTAAATATTGACATTATTTCTAAAGAGAAAAATTCTGCCATTCAATCAATAATTAGTATTCCTCATATTAAGGATGTAATTTCAGCTGATTCAACTGATGATGTTAAAAAAATATTAGATAACTACATTAAAGAAATTAAACTTCGTCAAATAAAATTAGCGAATGCTAAAGTTAATGATCAAATATCATTTAATAAAGTATGTAAAAAGTTTAATGAGAAGCCAATGATAACTAAAGTTCTTGTAATTAATAACTTTGACCAAATAATTAAAAATAATATTCAATGTATATCGCAAATTAGTTATATTTTACAAAATTGTAAAAAATTAGGTATTTGTCTTCTTCTAAGTTCTTCGGAAATAAATGATGAAATGATAAATAAAGGCATTATTGATGAAATACATAATATATTAATACTAAAAATTAACTCTCCACAGCAAAGCTTAAAATTATTAAATAACAAACGTGCTTGCCAATTATATGGTAGTGGAGATGGATATTTAATAACTACAAGAAACAAGAATAATAGAGTAAGATTCCAAACATGTTATTTAGGACAAATTGAATTAACTAACGTTGTAAAAATAATTAATAATTTCTATAAAACAAATAAAAATTAAAGTCCCTATATAAGATAAAGAACCACTAGTAGCTTTCTAGTGGTCCTTTTTTAAATTATGCATAATTTTGTTTTTGCTTGCTAATTTCTACTCTCAAGTTTCTTGGCTTCTATCCTCTATTAAATATAAAAGATTAATTACAATTATTAATTAGATATACAAATCTGTTTTTAGAATTTATACACTAATCTCTAAACCAATTATCTTTTTAATTTATCTTTACTTATTTTCCTAGTAAAAATCAAATCCAACACAGACTATCATAATACTATTCAACTAAATAAAAATTTTTCAATAGATAGTTGACAAGTTACAATCAAGTATCAAGATCGGCTTGCATAATAATTAAACCATAAAAATAACAAATTTTTGTAAAAATTTTTGTTAAATTTATAATTTAAAATTTTTAAAATTAATCAAATTTATCACCTTTTTTAAATGGAAGGTTGCCATTTATTATTTGTTTTATAAAAAATATTTTTTTACCAGGAAGTTGTATTTGTTCAAGACATATTGCTTTATCTTTTGAGGCAACAAATATACCTTGATCATTAATATCAATAATTTCACCACACTTATAGTTGTTTATATTGATAGAATTGTTAATTGACGCTTTATACACATTAATGCTCAAGTTATTAATTGATGCATATGCAATACGTTTATCATATAGTGCACGTATCTTAGCATCAATAAATTTAGCTTGTTTATTTCAATCTATTTTTTTGTCTTCTCTAGAAATTTGACTAACAAACACAACTTTGGATTCATCTTGAACTTTTGTTTTAATATTTTTATTAAATAACTTGTCAAGATTTTTAATTAAATATTCATAAATAATTTTTTTAACTTTCTCTCTTAAACTACTGCCTGTTTCATTATCATCAATTTCTATTCTAACTTGATCAATTATAGGTCCAGCATCTAATTCAGGAGACATTACCATAAAACTAACACCTGTAATTTGATCGCAATTTAAAATTGCATTTTCAATTGGTGTTGCCCCTCGGTATTTTGGAAGCAATGATGGATGAATATTTAAACATTTGTATTCTGGATAATTAATTATTTCTGTAGGAATAATTTTTCCATAGGAACAAACTAAAATCATATCTGGTTTAGTAGCTAAAATTTCATTAAGACTTAAGTTTAATTTTTCAGGTTGAAATAGTTTCAAATTCTTTTTTATGGCAATTTCTTTTATAGGAGAAATTATAATCTCTTTTTTTCTACCACTTGGTTTATCTGGTCTAGTAACAATACCAACAATTCTAGCATTTGAAGCAAGCAGTGCCTCTAATGCTGCTACTGATACATCATCAGTACCGAAAAAAAGTATTTTTTTAGAATTTGCATTCATTTATAAATATTATATGTAATTGGTTATCCCTAATTTTTTATTATTTCTTGTTTTTTCTTTATCTTTTTTTTGGCAAGTTTAGCTTTAAGTTTCTCTTGTTTCTTTAGTTCTTTTTCCTCTATTTTTTTATTGCGTTCGATTTCAGCATCACGAATAGGGGCAATTCATTCCATTTCCTTATTATAATCACATAAACCATTAATAAATATTTGTCGATCTTGTGTTTTTCGATCAATCTTACGAACAACTACTTCACATTCAATTGCTTGGGGTGGAAAAATCTTACCAGTTTTTACATTTTGTGTTTGAAAACACACAACATATAAATCTCTTACTGGTGGACGAACAAATTTTGCTTTTTTATTGGTTGTTTTTACTTGCTTTTTTTCAAGAGCATATTGATAATCTCTAATCCTGTTAACCATTCGCTGTTTCTTCCTAGAATAGCTTGGGTCATTAGGGTTTATATAATAAATGTCATTTCTTTTGGCTACATATGAACTAATGATCTTATTTCCATATTGATCAGAATCTTTTAAATATTGCTTAATGGACTTTCAAACTTCATCTTTGTTATGCCTTGCTGAAATAAGAGCCCTATTTCGTTCAGCTCTTCTTTTCTTAATTGTGATAGGAATCATGACAATAAGAGCGACACCAATAAGTGCAATGATTATAATCATACCTTGATTACCCATAATCAATTCCTCCAAGCAATATTGATATATTTTTATATATAATACATTTAATATCATTTTATGGCTAACATTAAAACAAACATTAAATCTATTCGCAAAACAGCAAAAAGACAAAAAAGAAATCAATCTGTAAAAACAACTTACAAAAATAATATTAAGCATGCTAGAAATTCAGGAAAACTAACTGATTTAAATAAATCTTATAAATCAATTGATTCTGCATTAGCAAAAGGTATAATCACTAAAAATAAAGCTAATCGCTTGAAATCTCGTGCAGCTAAAGCTGTTAATAAAATAAATAAATCTAAGGCATAATTTATGAAAATTTCAAAGAAAAGTAAGTTATTCTCATTATTATTACCACCATTAGTAATAATTTCTTCTAGTTTACCTTTATGTAGTTGTGGTTCTAAAAATGATGAATTTAATAATTTATATTATGGTGACGCAACTCCAAAAATAAATAAAAAAAATAGAAAAAAAGTTATGGATATAGCTGCTAATCATTTTAAAGAACAATGAAGTGTTATTGATTATGGCACAACTATATCTGAAACTGAGTTTGAACAAAAGATTCAAAATAAACCTATTACTTGTTATGAATATTATTGAAATGTAATTTATTATATGGGAAGTAAATGTACTGACAATGAATCTTATCAAGTCATTCAATGAGGTGACGAAAATAACCCCATTGAAAGTGAAGACAGAACCATCACAAGCGATATCATTTTAAAATATAATGATGAAGATTATATATTATCACCTAAAACATCTGCGGATGTATTCGAATATGACTACGATAATGAAGGTACTATATTTATAACATTTGCAAATGATGACAGATATGCAATCCCATCATATGTTGCAAGTTGCATAAAAGTTAAAGTAAGTTAATTATTTAACAACAACTTTAGTTGCTTGATTGCGTTTTACTATTCTTAAAATTAGTCAAATTAAAAAAGCTAGTGTTAAAAAAAATGCAAAAACAATTATAGCATCTCGCTTATTCTTCGCTTTCTTAATATTAGTAATTTCATTAGCATCAATCAACATATAGTTATAGAAGTTTTCAATATTAGCGGTTCGTATATAACCTAAAACTAAAACTCATATATGTGCTATACCAATAACACATATTGTAGAAATTGCTGATCAAAACAATACTATATATGTATATTGATTATCAGTTGTGATTGGAGTAATAAAATCAGCAAAGGGTGCTCTATAAATAAATACTGGTAACAAACAAACAACTAATATCATTAACAATAAAATAAAATATGTGGCTCCACAAAGTCAATTAATGTCAATATAATTAGTCTTTAATTTTCGATATGTTTTTTGAATATTGGATGACAAAACTTTTTCATCGCGAAAATTAATATTTTTAGCTTCCTCAAAAAAATTTCTATATTTGTTAAGAGCAAAAATAAATTTTGGTAACAAAAATACAAAAGGTGGTATTAATACCAACAAAATATAAGGACTAATAACATTTTTCAAATTTGTAAACACTAACGAAACTAAAATGATTGCTCCAATAATAAACAATGAAAATATTGTTGTATATGTAATTGCTGCAGATTTTGCAAAAGAAAGTTCTTTAAAATAGAACTTTGGAATATATGAATAATATGGATTAGCTCTTTGCAACTTTGATTCTTTAGTGTTAGATTCTATTTGATATTGAAGAAATGAATTATCACTAACGTTGCTACTAATCTCTTCATCATTAAGTTTTAATGTATTGATTTGATGAGTTGTTAAATTTTCAAAACGTTCTTCTGGTTTAATGAGAAGATTTTCATCTTGTTCAATACTCATATTTTTGAATGAAACTACCCTAGTTTTTAGTTTATCGTCCATACAGAAATCTTATTTATATATTTTATTATAAACTCAACCCTATATATGAATAATTTTAGTTATTTATATTAATAAATAAATTTCATATAGATTATTTGTTTAATCACACTAATCTAATGTTTGATATGGGAAATTTTTCTTTCATTACCTGAAATAATATTTTTAATATTTGATTTATGACGGTATAAAACAATGAGTGAACTCAAAAACATAATCATAAATAAGCCAACAAATAAAAATAAATGATTTAAATATGGAGCCTCATTTACAAAATGAAGTGAATTATTAAACAAACTATTACCAAACAAATATAATAAATCAAGTTGTTTTATAAAAACAAAAAATGGACAAAGTAAAGTACAAAGTATTGAGCTTAAAGAAACGTACTTTGATGATAATACAGTTATAATTCAAATGCAAAGTGTAATCAAGGCAAGATATGGACTAATAGCTGCAATCATTCCTCCAGTAGTCATCATACCTTTCCCACCAATTAATTTGAATTTGTCCTTATCTTTTATATGAATCAAAAATTTGATCGGAAAACAGTGACCAATTGTCGCAAATAACCCAGCAACAAATATTAATGAGTAAAAATTATGATTATCTGGAAATCATTTATAAATACTAAAAAGATAAATACATCAACAACAGACAATTGATAAATATGATTTAACACCATCTAAAAGCATTACACATAATCCATATCTTTTACCAAATGCTCGCATTGAATTGGTGCCACCGACATTACCACTACCTGTAGCACGAACATTTTTCTTCAAAAAAAACGAAAAAATATCCCCAAATAAAATATTTCCAAATAAATATCCAATAATTGCAAATGATAATGTGATTAATATTAAATAAAAAGTTAACATTGTTCTTCTATTTTTTTAATTAAATTTAGTCGCTTAACATGTCGCTTATTTTTTGGATCATTGTTATCAAATTTAGTGTTTATAAAATTATTGATAATTTTAATATTATTTTCTAATGTATTAAACCTTGCACTTAATGTAACAATATTGCAATTATTATGTTCCCTAGCAAGAGATGCTAATTTATAGTTATGTATACAAATTGCTCTAATACCTTTAACTTTGTTAGCAGCAATACACATACCAAAACCAGTCCCACAAATTAATATACCGAAAGCATTAGGTGTTTTGTTTACAGCATTAGCTACTTTTAAAGCATATATAGGATAATCTACAGGAGTATCTCCATTATTTGGTCCTAAATCATTAAAATTGTATTTTTTATTTAGCTTCCTAATGATTTGTTTTTTCATTTGGAAACCTGCATGATCAGAACTAATGTAAATTAATGGTTTCAATTGTTTCACAATTTCACTACCTTTATATTTTCCTTCCCTTATTATTTTAAAATTATCTAAGTCAATTATTGTTGAAGGTATATTTTTTTTAGTATTTCCTTTAATTATTATTAGTTTTGACGAATGTTTTTTAAAAACATCACAAGCATCAATTGCATTTTTAATTGGGGTTTTACCTGAAATATTAGCACTTGATGAATATATTGGCCCGGTTAATTTTATTAATGATAACAATTTTTGATTATTAGGAATCCGATAAGAAATCTTATTTTTAATAATTGTTAATCCACCAGGTCAATATTTTGAAACAACTTTCTTTTCTTGTTCACTCAAATCTTTTACTTGATTTATATCATCAATAAAAAAAATTAATTTCTTATTAGTTGGACGCTCTTTTATCTGATAAATAAGTTTTGGATTTAATGAAATTAAACCCATAACTGTATCAGTTTCAACTACTGCAGCATATTTCTTTGTTTTAAGTAATTGAGAAATTTGTTTATTTTGACCAAATGAGTAAATTTTGATCATAATAATTAATTATTTTTCTTATCTGGTTGTTTTGGAAAGTTAAAGTTAACTTTAAATCTATTCAATATTTCAATAGAAATGCGTTCATTAAGCATAATTTGACGCACACTCTCAAACTTATTCTTATCGTTTAATATATCTCGAATTGGTGTATTAGTTTTTTGATAATAATTATCTAATGATTTTTTAACATCATCATCTGTAATGCGAATATCTCAAAGAGCTGCTAATTCATTAAATAATAAATTTCGTTTTAATGTTGAGGTAGCAATATTTTGGAGTGTTTTATCATCTTGCACCATTTTCTTCATAGTATCATTTGATAAATTTCCATTCTTATCATTTAAAACATTATTTTTGATTCTATCAGCAAATGCTTTAACATCATCATTATCAATGTTAATATCAAAATGCTTATAAATACCATCAATAATTAAATCAACTGAATTATTTCTTGCAATAATATTAGCAATTCGCTTGTCAATATCTGCTTCAGATGCATTAGGCATAATTTCCTTCAACTTCTTTCTTTGAAAATCAACATAACTTTTATCTGCATGTAATTGAGAAATTTCAAATTCTTGACTATAATTTAACTCACTATTTCTCTTAATTGTAGATTTTAACTTTTCCATATTTTTCCTCTTTTGAACTTGTAATCATTATAATATTTGCTTTTTATACATATTAATTATACATAAAAATTAGCACTCCAACAAAAAGAGTGCTAAATATTGAAATTTATAAAACTTTGTTTTAATGAAAAAATTTGGCAAATGGATTTTTACCACGTCGCAATTCTTTACCTACTTCTTCCATTTGCTTACGCATTTTTTCTCATTGGTTAAATAGTTTGTTAAATTCATCAGGTTTTCTTCCTGAACCTTTAATTACCCTTTCTTTTCTTGATGGTTGCTTTTTAAAAAGAAAAGGATTTTTTCTTTCGCTTGCAGTCATTGAATTCATGAGAATTTCTCATATTCTAATTCTTTCTTCTGCTGAATCAATATCATCGTCAGCAATGTTTCTCATTGCTGGCATCATTTTAATAATTGAACTTAAAGAACCAATTTTTTTAATTTGTTGCATTTGAATCATTAAATCTTCAAAATCCATTTTTCCTGTAAACATTTTTGTAAATGTTTTTTTAGTTTGTGCTTCATCAACTACATCACTAGCTTTCTCAGCTAATGTCATAATATCACCTAAACCAATAATTCTATCTGCCATTCTTTCAGGATAGAAAATATCTAATGAACCCATTTTTTCACCATTACCAGTTAGTTTAACAGGAACATTCAATAAATGAATAAGACTTAATGCCACTCCAGTACGTGCATCTGAATCAAGCTTAGTGATAATAAAACCTGAAAGATCCAATATATCATTAAATTCTTTAGCAACATTAATCATATCTTGTCCAGCCATTGAGTCAACAACTAAAAGAATTTCATCTGGATGAACGGTATTTTTGATATTTACTAATTCATTCATTAGTTGTTCATTAGTTTGCAACCTTCCAGCAGTATCAAAGATAATAACATCATTTTTGTTGGAATCAGCAAAGTGCATTGCTTCCTTTGCAGTAATAACAGGATCTTGATTACCTTTTTGATAAAAATCAACACTAGTTTGTTGTGCTAGTGTATTTAACTGATCAATAGCTGCAGGACGATATACATCTAGAGCAACTAGCAATGGTTTAGATTGATTTTTAGATTTAGCATAGTTAGCAATTTTACCGGCTGTTGTGGTTTTACCACTACCCTGAAGACCAACTAACATAATCTTTAAAGGTTTTTTGTTAAAATCAATAGGAACATTTTGTGAACCTAAAATTTTTGTTAATTCATCTTTAATGATTGTTAACATAAAATGTTGTGGATCTACACCTTGTGGAACCATTTGGTCAATAGCCTTTTGACGAATATTTTTAATAAAATCTTTAACTACTAATAAATTAACATCAGCTTCAAGAAGATTAATTCGAATTTGCTTTAACAATTCTGTAATATCCTCTTCTTTAATGTACATGCCATTTAACTTTTTTGACATGTGCTTAGCAATAATATTAGATATAAAAGATTTCAACATTATTTATTTTCAATTAATTAAAAAATAATTTTTCTTTCCTTTTTTTATGTATGAAAATTGATTTTTAATAGCATTAATTTTATCAACAGTAAAATTAATATCTTCAACTAGTTTATTATTAACAAAAATTGATTTTCCATTAATTAATTGCCTTGCTTGCGATTTAGATTCACATACTTTTAATAAAACCAAAATATCAACAATATTGTATTTATCATCTGTTGCATCAAATTTAAGCATACCATTTAAAACAACAAGCAAATCATCATCATTTAATTCGTTAAGTTTACCATTAAAGAATAATTCTGATAACTTAATACATTTGTTAGCTTCTTTTTCACCATGTATATCAGTAACAATTGTTTTTGCTAAAATTTTTTGGCCATATCTTTCAGCTTTATTTTCGTTATGTTTTTTAACTATTTGTTTTATTTCATCAATTGAAATAAATGTTAATGATAATAAAAGTTTCTCAACATCAGCATCATTTTGATTAATTAAAAATTGATACATTGAATATGGAGAAGTTAATTTAGGATCTAAGTAAATTGCACCTGATTCAGATTTTCCAAATTTAGTTCCATCTGACTTAGTTAATAAATTAACTGTCATCCCAAATGATTTATTATTATCATCAGTCTTTTTTCTAATAAAATCTATACCATTAGTAATGTTACCTCATTGATCACTTCCACCAATTTGCAAAGCAACATTGTAGTCAGAATATAATCTATAGAAGTCATAGGATTGAATTAATGTATATGCAAATTCAGCAAAACTAATACCAACTTCTAAACGTTTAGAAACAATTTCTTTTTCAAGCATTGAATTAACATTAAAATATTTACCGACATCCCTTAAAAAATCAAGCATGTCCATACCCTTATAAAATTGGTAATTATCAATAATTTTAGCACCTATAGTTTTTTTAATCTGGTCAGTAATACATTCAACATTTTTTTCAATAGTTTTAATATCCAAAAGTTTTCGTTCGCTATTTTTACCAGATGGATCACCAATTCTTCCTGTGGCACCACCAATAATAGCATATGCATTATAGCCTGCATTAATAAACCTTTTTAATGTTACCAACATTAAATAGTTACCTAAATGTAATGACTTAAAACTAGGATCAAATCCACAATATAAACCCATTTTTTTAGAATTGACAAATTGATTGGCCTTATCAATATTTGTTATATTGTTTAGAACCTTTCTAGCTTTTAACTCATCGAAAATATTCATACAAGTTAAATTATACATAAATGCAACTTTAAACTATATATAGCTATATCATAGAGAATAAGATATTTTGATAAATACAAATTTTTATTGTAGTATATGTATGTTTATCAAATTTTAATACTTGATACACACAGACAAGTTGTCACAAATTAAATAAGGAGAAAAATGCCAACTATATCACAATTAATTCGTAAGGGTAGGACTTCTAAGGCATACAAGTCTAAGTCTCCTGCTTTACAAAAAAACTTTAATACTCTAGAAAATAGAGAAAAAAGGAATACTAACCCATTAAAAAGAGGTGTATGTACTCGTGTGGGAACAATGACACCTAAAAAACCTAATTCAGCTTTGCGTAAATATGCTAAGGTTAAATTAACAAATCACCAAGAAGTATTAGCTTATATTCCTGGTGAAGGTCACAATTTACAAGAACATAGTATTGTACTTGTAAGAGGTGGTAGGGTTAAAGACTTACCTGGTGTAAGATATCATATTGTACGTGGTGTATATGATACACAAGGTGTATGTAATCGTAAACAACAAAGATCAGCTTATGGTGCAAAAACACCTAAAGCTGCTGCCTAATATTTAAAGGGGAATCATTATGCGTAAGAATCAAGCTAAAAAAAGAGATGTTTTACCAGACCCAATTTACAATTCTAAATTGGTAACTAAAGCTATTAACATGTTGATGTGAGATGGTAAGCGTTCAAAAGCTCAAGATATTCTATATAGAGCATTTAAACGTGTTGAAGAAAAAACAAAAAAACCAGCAATGGATGTATTTAATAAGGCATTAGAAAACATTATGCCAGCATTAGAACTTAAAGTTCGCCGTATTGCTGGTGCCAACTATCAAGTACCTACTGAAGTTTCTCCTCAAAGACAAATCACCTTAGGATTAAGATGATTAGTTTTATATTCAAGAAGTCGCAATGAAAAAACAATGATTGAACGTTTGAGTAATGAAATAGTTGATGCAAGTAATGGTGTTGGCTCAGCAGTTAAAAAACGTGAAGATACACACAAAATGGCAGAGGCAAATAAAGCATTTGCAAATTTACGATATTAATTATTGATAAGGATTTAGGAATAAAATATGGCTCGAAATTTTCCGATGGATAAATACCGAAACTTTGGTATTATGGCGCATATTGATGCAGGTAAAACTACCACATCAGAGCGTGTACTATTTTTAACAAATAGAATTCATAAAATAGGTGAAACACATGATGGTGCTGCCACAATGGACTGAATGGCACAAGAAAAAGAACGTGGAATTACTATTACATCAGCAGCTACATACTGTGTTTGAAGAGATCACGAATTAAATTTAATTGACACTCCTGGGCACGTAGACTTTACTGTTGAAGTAGAGCGTTCACTACGTGTACTTGATGGTGCTGTTACTGTTCTTGATGCTCAAAATGGTGTTGAACCACAAACTGAAACAGTGTGACGTCAAGCTAGTGAATATCATGTACCTCGTGTTGTTTATGTAAACAAAATGGACAAAGTTGGTGCTAATTTTGAAGAATCAGTAAAATCACTAAAAACAAGACTTGGTGCAAATGGTGTGGCAATTCAATATCCTATTGGATCTGAAAATAATTTCCAGGGTTTAATTGACCTTGTTGAAATGAAGGCATACTATTATAAAGGTGATGAAAATGAAACTGCAGAAGTTAAAGACATCCCAGCTGATTTAGTTGATAAAGCAAATCAATACCGCAACATAATGATGGATGAAGTTGTTGGTTTTGATGATGATTGTATGAATAAATATTTAAATGGTGAACAATTATCAGTTGATGAAATTAAAATGTGCATCCGTAAAGGAACATTAACATCTAACTTTTTCCCAGTTATTTGTGGATCTAGTTTCAAAAATAAAGGTGTTAGAAAAATGATGGATGCTGTTGTTGACTTCTTACCATCTCCTATTGATGTAGCATCAATTCAAGGTTATGATGATAATGATCAACCTGTAGAAGTAAAACCAAGTGATGATGAAAAATTTTGTGGTTTAGCATTCAAAGTTGCTACTGACCCATTTATTGGTCGATTAACATTTGTTCGTGTTTATTCAGGTATATTAAAAGCAGGTAGTTATGTAATGAACACAACTAAGAATGTTAAAGAGCGTATTTCACGTCTTGTAAAGATGAGTTCAAATAACCGTACTGAAATTGATGAAATTCGTGCTGGTGATATTTGTGCTGTGATTGGATTAAAATCAACAATTACAGGAGATACATTAGCTGATGAAGGTATTGATATTAAACTTGAATCAATGAAGTTTACTGATCCCGTTATTTCTTTAGCTGTTGAACCAAAAACTAAAGCTGACCAAGAAAAAATGGCCATTGCTTTAAGCAAACTAGCTGAAGAAGATCCAACTTTTAAAACATTTACTGATGAAGAAACTGGTCAAACAATTATCTCAGGTATGGGTGAATTGCACTTAGATATTATTGTTGACCGTATGCGTCGTGAATTTAATGTTCAAGTTAATGTTGGTGCACCACAAGTTGCTTACCGTGAAACATTTACCAAAACTGGAAGCGCAGAAGGTAAATATATTAAACAATCAGGTGGTAGAGGTCAATATGGTCATGTTATTATTAAATATGAACCAAATCCAACTAAAGGTTATGAATTTGTTGATGCTATTGTTGGTGGTAAAGTTCCTAAGGAATATATTAAATCAATTAACAATGGAATCATTGATGCAATAAAAACAGGTCCTCTTGCTGGTTATCAATTAATTGATATTAAAGCAACATTATATGATGGTTCATACCATGAAGTTGACTCATCAGATATGGCATTTAAAATTGCCGCAAGTATGTCATTAAAAGAAGCTGCAAAAACTTGTGGCTTAGTTCTTCTAGAACCAATTATGTCAGTTGATGTAACTGTTCCAGAACAATATTTTGGTGATGCTATGGGAGATATTTCATCACGCCGTGGTAATATTATCGGAACTGAACAAAGAGGTAATGCTCAAGTTATTAAAGCTAAAGTTCCTTTAAAAGAAATGTTTGGTTATGCAACTGATTTACGTAGCTTCACTCAAGGACGTGGTAACTATATAATGCAATTTAGTCATTATGCACAAGCTCCTAAAAGTATTGTTGAAGAAGTTGTTAAATCTAAACAAACTGCTACTAAATAAATTAATATATAATACTTATTAGTTTGTGGATGCTTACCCAAGTCTGGCTGAAGGGACCGGTCTTGAAAACCGGAAGGTATCGAAAGGTACGCAGGGGTTCGAATCCCTTAGCATCCGCCATACATCGCGGAGTAGAGCAGCCTGGTAGCTCGTCAGTCTCATAATCTGAAGGACGTTGGTTCAAATCCAACCTCCGCAACCAGTGGTTCAGTGGTGTACCGGTTAACATGCCTCTCTGTCACAGAGGAGATTGCGGGTTCGATTCCCGTCTGGACCGCCATAAAGGTTTCATAGCTCAGTCAGTAGAGCAAAGGACTGAAAATCCTTGTGTCGACAGTGCAATTCTGTCTGAAACCACCATATAAAAAACCAACAGATCAAGTAGATGTGTTGGTTTTTTGTTAATTAAATCTCGTAGAACTTTTTATTTAAATAAATAAGGACTGGTTTATTGAAATTGTAAGTTGTTGAGATGGCTTTATTAACTACAGTTTCGTAATTTTCTTTAGCTTTATTTAAATCATCAACAAGATATGTTTGAATTCCATAATGAATACCATAATAGTTTAATAATTCTTTCTCACTAGTTATAAGGAGTATAGGTGTTATAGGATGTAAATTAGAAATTGCTTTCATCAATAACTTATCGTCAGTAAAAACAACTAATAATTTATATTTTGATTCAATACCAACATGCTTATCATTTGGCAATATTTTTTTAGCAATTTTAATTGCTGGAATTTTTGCATATTTTGAGAAATATTTATTTCTCAAGAAATATTTATATGCATTTCAATAGTTGAATAAAGATTCAGCATAAATATCAATATTAGCCATTGTTTTTAATGCAATTACTGGGAATTCACCATTTGCTGTTTCTCCAGAAAGCATTGTAGCATCAGCACCTTGTTTAACAGCAAAATATACATCAGTAACTTCTGCCCTTGTTGGTTGAATATTATGTTCAAGTGAGTCTAACATTTGCGTAGCAACAATTGATGTTTTACCTTTTGCTCTAGTTTTAGCAATTATTTTTTCTTCCCAATATGGTACTTCATAATAAGGAATTTCTAAACTTAGATCACCTCTGGCAACCATGATGCCATCACTAGCATCAATAATCTGATCAATATTCTTTATTGCATTACGGGTCTCAATTTTACTAATCAATTGAATATATTGACATTTGTTTTTTATTAAGATGTCTCTTACTACTTTTATATTTTCAACATTATTAACAAAAGATAGAGCAATAAAATCTAATTTATTCTCGCATGCAAAATTAATATCATCAATATCTTTTTTTGATAAAAATGGCATTTTGTATTCTGCACCAGGAAGATTTATTCTTTTTCTTTCAGAAATGTAATGTGAATTTTCAGCTATTGCTGTAATAACATTTTTAGTTTTATCAATTTTTTTAACTGATAATCTTAACTTGCCATCATCAATTAAAATTGTAGAACCAATTTTAACATCATTAATCATGTTATATTTTGATGAGTTGGCTGATACACTAAATCTACTATTTGTACCGAGAATAGATTTGGTTGTGTAAATTTCTACCTTAGAGCCAATTTTTATTTGAACACGACCATTAAATTTGCCTACACGAATTTCTGGTCCTTTAGTATCAAGCATTATAGAAACATTCTTATTAATTTTTCTTGCTACATCACGGATTATTTTTATTCTAGCTAATTGTTCTTCATATGTACCATGACTAAAATTTAGTCTTGCACAATTCATACCAGCATTAATTAATTGTTCAACTTTAGCATATGCTTCATCAACAATTTTCTTTTTACTTTTATTGCTTAAATCATTAATTGTTAAATCACCAGTAATTGCTGGACCAAATGTAGCAATTATTTTTGTTTTTTTATCAAATGATCTTAATTCTCTCATAAATCTACTTTTCACAATACTTAATAAATTCTTTTAATGAATTTTTATCTATTGTCTTTAAAGGCATTTTTAAAGCTTTATCAATATCGGTGTGAGTAATTCTACCGTTTTTAAAATCAATGGTAAAGCTTTTTTTAGGATTATTAATAGCTAAATCTAATCCATAAGAAGCCATACGAGTTGCGAGATTTCTATCTTCAGCAGTTGGAGTTCCACCTCTTTGCATATAACCTAATACATCAACTCTTGTTTGACGCTTTGTAACCTTTTCAATTTTTTCAGCAATTTGTTTTAAAGTTGGCAAACCATTTAAACCATAAATTTTTTCAGTAACAATAATTAAACATGAACGGTGTTTATTTTTTCATGTTTCATTAACGATTTTAAGAATTTGCTCATAATTTAAAATATTTTCAGTGGTAATAATAGCTTCTGCCTGACAAGCAATACCAGCATTTATAGCAAGATCAGGAAATCTTCTTCCCATAACTTCTACAAAACAAACACCCAAGTGAGAATCAAAACTATTCCTTATCGCATCAACATTTCTAACAATACAATTTAATGCGGTTGAAAAACCAATAGTTCTTTCAGTAGATGAGATATCATTATCAATAGTTCCAGGAAAACATATTACTTGCATTCCTAATTTCTTTAATGCTTGTGCTCCATGGTATGAACCATCACCACCAATAACAAATAGACAGTCAATTTTATTTTTCTTTAATATTTCATATGCTTTTTTCTGGCAAGCTAATTCTTTAAATTTTAAACAGCGTGAACTGCCAATAAAAATATTACCTGTTGCATAGAAATAAGAAAGAATTTGCAAATTAGGATTTGAAATATTATTATCTAATAATCCTTTAAAACCATTATTGATTAATTTAATTTTAATACCGTAGTAAAGACATTTTCTAATCAATGTAATTACTACATTGTTCATTGATGGGGAATTACCACCTGAAGCTAATACAGCAACTGTTTTAATTTTCTTGTTTGTCATATTATTTTAAAATTCTATTGAAAACTAAAATACCTAAATTTTTAGCTTGAAGGCCTAATTCGTTTTCAATTTCCATTAAGCGATTATATTTGCAGATTCTTTCACTTCTAGACATACTACCACATTTTATTTGACCAGCATTTAATGCAACTGCTAAATCAGTGATTGTTGTATCTTCAGTTTCACCTGAACGATGAGAAATTACATTATTTCATCCTGCATTTTTAGCAATTAAAATAGTTTCAATTGTTTCTGATAATGTACCAATTTGGTTTAGTTTTATTAATATTGCATTAGCAATATTTTTATCAATACCTTGTTCAAGAATTCTAGGGTTTGTGCAGAATACATCATCACCAACAATTTGTACCTTGTTACCAATTTCGGCTTTTAATTTTGCAAAACCTTCTCAATCATTTTCACTTAATCCATCTTCAATAGAAATAATTGGATATTTAGCAACTAACTGTTTCAAATAATCAATCATTTCATCAGTTGTTTTGTTTGCATTTTTATTATCTCATACCTTACTATCTAATGCTTTTTTAAATACATATTTTTTTGTATTTGCATCATAAAGTTCACTAGCAGCTACATCTAAAGCAAATGCTACATCTTTATTTATACCAGCATGATATCCAGCAGTCTTAACAGCAAGCACCATTAAATCTAATGCTTCCTCAGCAGTTTTTAAATTAGGAGCAAACCCACCTTCATCACCTTTACCTGTAGAATCTTTACGTTCTTTTAGAATTTTTTGTAATGTATGAAAACATTCACTAGCGATTTGACAAGCTTGATGAATTGTTTTAGCTGAAACTGGAACAAACATAAATTCCTGAAAATCTAATGTATTATCAGCATGAGCACCACCATTAATAACATTTAACATTGGCACAGGCATTTCATAAATTTCATTTTTATCATTTAAAATATTTTGACGAATATATTTATACAATGGTTTATTTAATGCTTTAGCTGCAGCATGAGCAACCGCTAAACTTACTGACAAGATAGCATTAGCACCAAGTTTTGTTTTTGATTTTGTACCGTCTAGTTTTAACATGATGTCATCAATTTCTTTTTGATTAGTAGGATCTTTTCCAATCAAAGCTAAAGCAATAATGTTATTAACATTACTTGCAGCCTTTAATGTACCTTTACCACCAAAACGCTTCTTATCATCATCACGCAATTCAAGTGCTTCTCTTTCACCAGTTGAAGCACCTGAAGGAACCATAGCTTTACCAACAATACCATTTTTTAATGTTACTTTGCAAGCTACAGTTGGAAATCCACGTGAATCTAGTACTTCATAAGCATATACAGAAGCAATTTTTATCTTATTTTTAAACATATTCTCTTTCCAAATTAATAATCAAATAACATATTAAATATATTTTATATTTAGTTTAATAAAACCAAAGAAATATTTTAATGTTTAAAAATAAAAAAACACAGAGTTTCTCTGTGTTCCCAGAATGACATCTTAAGTGCAACACTTGAATTATAGGTGAAGTATTAAAAAAATGTCAGCAAAAAATTATATCCACTATGTGG
>JBGVBX010000016.1:0-4178 GCA_045225975.1 Malacoplasma sp.
CGTCCAATTTACTTCTTAGCAGATGAAATTGGTAATATTCCTTCTATTGCTGGACTTAGTGATTTAATCACTACAGGTTTAAGCAAAAAATTAGATGTATGCTTGTTTTCCAATCAAAAGCACAATTCAAAGCTAAATATCCTAAAGATTATCAAATAATCCAAGATAACTGTGAATTGATGATATTGATTAAGACAAAAGATAGTGAATTAGCTACGAATTTGTCAAAAGCTTTTGGAACTAGAGAAAAGAAAGAGAAAACAACTAATAGAGACAAAGAAGGTAATATTACTGGTAGTAGTTGACATACTAAGACAGAACCAGTTTTATCACCTACACAAATTTTAGAGTTACCAATGGGTAAAATTTTAGTTTGACTTGCTGGTAAGAAACCGATTATCACTAAGACTTTACCAATTGATAAGTCTAAGTGATACAAGAATAACATTAAAGAATTTAATGATAAGTTTATCCCAGAAGCTATTAGTTTGAATAAAAATGATGAACCATTTAGTTGTGTAGAAATTGAATCTAAAGTAGTTAACAAAGTTAGAAAACCTAAAGAAACTAAATTAGCTAAGAAACCTAACAAGATTAAACATATGAATAGAGTTAGGAAAGATCCAACTCAACCAATTACTAATAAAGAAATAGCAAGATTTAGAGCTATTGATAAGAATATGAAAAAGATTAAGCTTGCTAAACAAAATAAAGGAGGTAAATAAACATGTATAAGTTACCAATAGTAAACTATAAGTTTATTACTCCTAATACAACTCATTTAGTAAAAGGCGAAGAACACAATGTTTATAGTTTTTATCAAAGTGGAAAATTTGAGAATTACATAAAAGATGAAAAAGTTCACCCAGTGAATGAGGAAAGAGCTTATAGTTCATTTGAGAGCTATATGTCAGAACATTACACTAAAGAGGACGATGCACACATTAAGATATTTGCTAATCGAACAGATGATAGTAATAAGAAAGCAAAAGACACTATTATTTTTACTGGTTTAATTAGCTTACCAGAGGATATTAGTAGTTTAGGTGGATTTGGAGACGATAAAACTAAGCAGAGAATTTGTGAATACTTTTTTAATCAAATGATGGAACATCATAAGTTTAATAAAGAACACTGATGCTATTATGCAGCAGAGCACACAAATACTAAACATACTCATTTACACATAATGATTTATCAACCAGATACAGTTAAAGAAAAAGATATCGTTGATTATCGTGTTAAAAGTAATTGTATGACTACAAGATGGGTAAGAACTAATACAGTTAGATATACCCAAAAGATGGTCCATTCACTAAATGATGAGTTAGTTCAAACTTTCTTAGAAACTAAGCACAAGATGCAATCTTTGTTTAAACAAGAAGTTAAGAAAGATGTATTTAAAGAGGAAATTCATAAATTAGCTTTAACTATAAATGAATTGAAGGGTGATAAAGGTAAGCTACAATACAAAGAACTTGTTAAGTATTCTAAATATGATGCAAATAAATTTAAAACTCTTGTTAAGAATAAAGCTTATGCAGTCAGTCCAACTGATGCTAAGATTATTCTTAATAAAGTTGATAGTTTAAGAGAGTTTATCATTAAAAATGATAGTGTTTTAGCAAAGCAACAAAATGAAGTCAATAAATCATTAAATATTGTCTTTCCAATTAATACAAAAGACAAAGAAGTTAATTACCTTAATCAAATTGACAGACAGAGATTTTGTAATGAGCTACAAACTAATTTAAATAACCAAATATTTAATTTAGTTAAAGATTACACATCATCAAAAATAAATTTATTAACTGATGAAGTAAGAAAGCAATTAGCAAAAGATAAGAATTTCACTAAATCAAACAATTTAATGAAATTTAAGAACAAAAAGAACTGCCGTGAGTATAAGCACACTGTTGGAGAAATATTAACTCAAACAGCAAAACAAATCAATTTTGATTTGAATAAAGCTATTAGCAAAGCACATACTCAAGACTATATTAAAGAGTTTGCAAATAAGTTAAAAGCCGAGGAATTCATTTATCACAAACTTAATGAAAATAGAATTTCACAAGAACAAGCACAAGACATTAGACAGGAGATAGAATATGAAATCACAAGATAAGAAACAAAAAGTTAAAAAACTAACAAAACAAGAGACTAAGAAAGCAAAAGTTTTGAAAGTTAAAATTGAGGAGAATAAAGATAATTTTATCTTTAAGTTTCCAGTTTATATTAGAGTTAAGGAATTCAAGACTAATAAAGAAGTAATTATTAATACTCGTAGGATTCTCTACTCAAAAGAGATAGATAAGAATTCATCTCTAATTATGATGAATAGCGGTTATAAAGTTAGAACTAATTTATCTATTGATAATTTGTGGCAGCAAAAGTTGTGTAAACAAGTGATTAGGGAAGGAAAGAGGTAGAAAATTAAAATATATAAATATGTTCTCATTTATTTTCTTTGTTTAAAAAATCGTTTGCATAACATTCTAATAATTGATACATAAATTCAGGAAGAAAATTATTAGTTTGAATGATCAAGTAATATTTATTACATTTTTCATATTTTTTCAATGAATTAGTGTGAGATGTAACTAAGCGATTTAATTCATCAAATATTGGTTTAGAATTTGTCTTTTCAAATTTCTTTGTATATTCAGAGGGATTTTTAATCTTGTTAAGATCATATATAAGAATATTTGGGTGAAGCAGTATAATTTCCACACCAATAAGTCAATTTTTGTTTTATCTTTAAAAATAAAATCTGGACCGTTATTTTCTCCTTGTTCTTTTGAACCTTTTGTGTTTGCTTTAATTATTTCAAAATTTTTAAGCCAGTGTATGGGTATAAAACCAGGTTTGTTTTGTGAATAATGTGTTGGTAATAATCAATTTCACTCTGTAGTAGGTTTGAAGATATGCAAAATTTCTTCAGTAGATAACTTTTTGTTCATTTTATCATTTGAAGCTTGATCTTCCAAATCAGCTAGTTTTTTGATTTGGTTTATTCGTCAATCATCACAAGTTCATTTTTCATATATTTCGTTTGCTCGAAAATTACATTCATATTCATATATTTTATCCTCCAAACTTTTGACATCTATTCTTGGATAAAATTGTTTTCAACAATCTAAAATATACGCAAAAGGATAATCATCATAAGATATATTTGTTATAAATCCTTCTTGTTTAATTTTATCTAATTTTCAATGGTTCGTTAATTCATTAAAAGTAAAAATGTCTAATTCTTTTTTTAAGACATTAAATACATCTTCGATTTTTATTCTCATATAATGTATAAAAACCAAAACAATTTAGTCAAACAAATCTTTAAACAGTTGTTTCAAACCTTCACCGTTTAAATAGTAACTATTTGTATTATTTTTTAAACTTTTAATAATTTCGTCCTTTTGCTTTTCAATTTTATTTGATATATTTATTGAATCACAATTAAATTTATTAAAGTAATCTCCAGCAAGACATGAAATTAAATAGATATTTTTGCCTATAGATCTGTTGATAAAAGCAATTGTTTCATTAATTTGTTCATTTTGGTGTCCACCACCACTATTAACTATTTTATGTTCTATCATTAAATATTTGTCATTAAATTTAATTAAACAATCTGGTCTTTTGCCTTGATTAAATCTGTAATCTATACGATTTTCATCTAATCATTTATCAAAGATTTCTTTGTTACCCCTATCAGGCCATATGCATGCTTTATTATATTGAACAAAATCACTGTATGATTTAGTTATTTTAATTTTATATGGCTCGATTAAACTTTCAATTTGTTTATTAGCTGTTATAGAATTTGTTCTACTTGTTGAATCATCGGCCCTAATTTGGAGCATAGAATTGCTATATCCATGTGAATTATAGACATTATGCCTATTGTCTATATAAGCATCACAAATGCATTTTAATAACTTCCTTCTCTCATCATCTTTAAGTTTTTTTAAATCTTTTTTAAAATCACAGTAAGAATAATTTAAGACATTAAGATATGTATAAAACGGAGAATAATTTAAATGAATATTATTACTACCATGAATAGTAATGTTAACAATTTTATCAATAACTTTGAGTAATGTTGCAAATAAAGTTGGTTTTTCATTATTTAGTAGCATAGAAATCTTGCTTCAAAACATACTTCTTTTTAACAAATA
>JBGVBX010000017.1:0-2741 GCA_045225975.1 Malacoplasma sp.
TTAGGATTGAATGCAGCACAACCTGATAGAAAATTATCACCAATAGAATTCACAGTTTCGGGAATTATGAATTCTTTAGGATAAAACTCAGTACAATTTGATAAAAAATTATCGCCAATTATAGTCACTGGTAAATTATTATAAACTGATGGTACATATAGTGATTCATAGACACCATAATCAAACTTATCATAACTAAAGATTGTATATGAACATTTATCATCATTTAGAATATAATGGAAAGAATGTAATTCATCAAATACAATTAATGTAAAAATTTTGCTAGCAATTCTAATATTGTCATACCAACATATAATTTGTAAATTGAAACTTTTTGTAACAATTTGGTCACTCCATGACAAAAAACCAAATTTATCAATACTAAAAACCGAAGAATATCCAAAGGAATTCACATAAAATTCACATTCAAATGATGGAATAATTGTTTCTTTATCTTCATCAAAAAGATATCAGTTTTTTGGTGTCTTTGGTTCTTGGGAATCGGATTTGTCATAATAAAATAAATATTCTTCTAAATCTTCTCAATCATATTTTAAAACTAGACTAGAATCTGAACTTAAAGATAAAGTTATTTTTTTAGTATTAATCTTATTATCTTTATAGCTAGCACAAACATAGAACTCGTATGTACCAACTGTAATTTGATCAGTTCAAGATACAAGTCCATTAGCAATATGTATAGAATCTGGTAATCCTGCACGCGTAGCAGGAATTAAATTCCATACAATTCCTGATGTAATTTCTTCACCATCATTTGAAAGTAATTTCCATGCAGCTTTATCCTGGCCGGCGTCCCCACTAATTGCATTTAGTGATAAGGAGCCACCGGATAAATTAAAGGGTGAATGTGAGCAAGATGTAGTAACTGTTGAAGTTGCTATAATTGATGTAATTCCTAAAAGAGGAAACAATTTTGTTTTTAACATTTCTTAACATCCAATTTGTTTATTATACTATGTTGAATGCTTGCTGCATGTAAAATTAAAATTAATAATCTAAAGGAGTAAGTTTTATATCGAAATTTGAGCTATGTTACAAAAAAATGATTTTTTAGTATTTGGTAGCATAACTCATAATATTATTTCAATATTGTAAAATAAAATATTGAATGATGTAAGAATGGTATGAAAAAAAGTGATTTATTAAAGTTAATAATAATTCAAAGTTTATCATTTGTATCATTTGGTGCGATTGCTATAACTTCCACAAGCTGTGGTTCTAAAAAAGAAGATATTATACATGCTGAATCTATTGATTTAAATAAAAATAAAGTGCTTATGTATGTTGGAGACACAGAAACTTTAGTTCCTACTATACATCCAACTGGTGCTGACGAATCGGTTAAATGGACTTCAAGCAATAAAAATGTTGCTACTGTCGATCGTAGCGGGAAAATTACTGCTATATCTGCTGGATATGCAAAAATTAATGTTACATCTAAAGATGACCCACATGTGTTTAGTACTTGCGATGTTACAGTTACTGGATATAGTCAATATGTAGTTATTAATGCTGATGCGGACTCAACTTTAACATTAAACAATGTAAATGGCAATAACCCAAATTTATGTTATTCATTTGACGGTATCAATTGAAATATCTATAGCAATCAAATATCAATTTCTATGGGTCAATCATTATACTTAAAAGGTAATAATCCTGAATGTTGATCTGAATCAGACACTAAATATTCAAACTTTGTTATTTCAGGCGATGTATTAATATCTGGAAGTGTTATGAGCCTAGTAGATAATGGAACAAAATCGAAATATTATATTCCATCTAATTATTGTTTCAATAAATTATTCGCCAACTCTAAAGGAATAACAAGTATTTATAATAAATTCTTGCCAGCAACAATGTTAACAGATTATTGCTATCATTACATGTTTTATGGTTGCTCATCATTAAAAAATGCTCCGGAATTACCAGCAACAACATTAGCAACAGGTTGTTATTCTTTCATGTTTGATGGATGCAATAATTTAACTGTTTGTCCAAATTTATTATCAAGAAATTTAGCTGATGAATGTTATTCAAACATGTTTGCAAATTGTAAAAATTTAATAACTATACCTAATGATTTGCAAGCATTGAATTTAAAGCATGGATGTTACACTGGAATGTTTCAAAATTGTTCATCACTAACAACTGTTCCAGATCTACCAGCAAAAGAATTATCACGTAGTTGTTATAAATACATGTTTAGTGGATGTACATCATTAGCAAAAACTCCAAAATTACCAGCAACAACATTAGCAACAGACTGTTATTATTTTATGTTTAGTGGATGTGTATCATTAAAAAGTGCTCCAGAATTACCAGTAAAAACATTAGTAACAAATTGTTATTATGGCATGTTTGATGGATGTGTATCATTAACAGAATCTCCAAAATTACCAGCAACAACATTAGCAACAGACTGTTATTCTTTTATGTTTAATGGATGTGTATCATTAAAAAGAGCTCCAGAATTACCAGCAACAACATTAGCATATAACTGTTACAATAATATGTTTTTTCATTGTACATCATTAAGTGAGATTAAATTACATTATGAGGGGATTTATGATTCCAATTTTTTCAATAATTGAGTGCAAGATAGTGGTGCTACTGGCATATTCTATTACAATGGTAATCAATCCGCTCAAGATTTTGGATTTCCAGAAGGTTGAATAAAAGAAAATTTTTAAATAAAACATCACTATCTTTGTGAGATT
>JBGVBX010000018.1:0-2123 GCA_045225975.1 Malacoplasma sp.
TTTCCACTGCTTGCGCTCGCGCCTCAATTTGTGAACACAAGACAGACTTATTGGTTGCAAGATGTTTCTTCCGGTTCTGTTTCTAGCTATTTTGCTAGTGTCTATTACGTTGGGCATGCTGACGCCGGCATTGCTTCTAATTCTCGTGGTGTTCGTCCCTCCTTCACCTTATCTTATATCTAATCATCGGTCGTTGCCTCGTGTAGGCAACGACCGGTCATAGGAAATTATAAGGAACTGTAAATAACTTCCGAAATTTAATGTATATAAATATACACAAAAATATTTAAAATTTTTATTGCATTTAAATTTTAGAGTAGTATAGTCATATTGACGAGTCAACCATGTTGATGTAGGTCATTTACATATGTTGCTGTGAAACAGCTAACATATAATGTGTTAAAGGTAAGCCCTAAGATGCTGTATAACAGCAAATTTGGGTGTAGAGGATATGGCTAATCCCGTAAGAATGAGTTTTAATCAATTAAATATTCGGAGCTTACAAACTGTTATACAATAGTGTCAACACTATTGTATAACAGAGCCTAAATATTATGAGTGTTTTAAAATCGCAAAGAAAAGAAAGTAAATTTGAAGTTTTTCATCATTTTTATAAAATGAGAAAAGAAATAACAAATTTGGTATATAGAAATTTTGGATATAAAGGAACTTCCGACTTTGAACGTTGGTTGATAGATGGTGAGGCTAAAGCAGTATTAAATTCTTTGAGAGAAGCACAAAAATTTATAACTTTAGCAAATTCCATATTCCCTGTATATCTTTTCGAATGTGATGAGCGAAGAAAATTTCAAGATTGTGCTATCGGATTGCATTTTCAATTATTACAGGAATTGCAATTTATTCTCGAATCTTTACCGATTGATAAAAACTCATTTGTTCGTTTTGCTGAAATGATTAATAAAGAGATTGCTTTGTTAAAAGGCTGGAGACAATCTGATAATGTAATAAGAAAGAAAATTGAAAATAAGAAAGAAAATTGAAAATAAAAAGGGTAATTTCTGTAAGTGTTTCTTCCAATTCTGTTTCTAGCAATTTTGCTAATGTCAATAACGATGGGAATGCTGACAACAACAATGCTTCTAATTCTAATGGTGTTCGTCCCTATTCAACTTACTGTCAATCTGGACAATGTTTCCATGACAGTTAAAGGTGAAGGAGAAATTATCCTAGCCACTGTGCTAAATAACAAACACGATACCAATAATTACGATTAACGGTTAAAAACGTGATATATTTTCTATGATAGAAGATTTAAATTTATTATATAAAGCTTTTAAAGATTCAAAGAAAAACTCTAATTGGAAACCAGAAGTTCAAAAATTCGAAATGAATTGGTTGACAGAGTTAGCATTATTACAAAAAGATCTTTCAGATAAAACATATAAAACATCAAATAATACTGAATTTATTATAAATGAAAGGGGTAAGACAAGAAGAATTACCGGCAACAAAATGAGAGATCGCGTTGTTCGGCATGTATTCTGTGATAATGTTTTATATCCAAATATAGAAAAATATTTAATTTATGATAATGGGGCATCTAGAAAAGGGAAAGGAATTTCGTTTACAAGAAATCGTTTACTAAAACATTTAAGAAATTACTATCATCATTTTGGTAATGATGGTTATATTTTATTAATGGATTTTAGCAAGTATTATGATAACATTAGACATGATATTATAAAAAATCAATTTAAAGATAAAATAGACGAAAAATATTTGTGGTTATTTGATTTAATTCTTAAGGATTTCGAAGTTGATGTCAGTTATATGACAGATGATGAATTTTTAAATTGCCTAAATACAAAATTTAATTCCCTCGATCATCCTATTTGCCATGAAGGCGAAAAATATATGTCTAAATCTGTAAATATCGGTGATCAATGTTCTCAAATTTTCGGTATATCTTATACAACACCTATAGATAATTTTATTAAAATAGTCAAAGGAATTAAATATTATGGAAGATATATGGACGATAGTTATATTATATCTTCAGATAAAAATTTTTTAATATCTTTATTAAAAGAAATAAAAGAACAGGCAGATAAATTAGGTATTTTTATTAATAATCAAAAAACACAAATTTATAAATTATCAAC
>JBGVBX010000019.1:0-23956 GCA_045225975.1 Malacoplasma sp.
TATTTGTTAAAAAGAAGTATGTTTTGAAGCAAGATTTCTATGCTACTAAATAATGAAAAACCAACTTTATTTGCAACATTACTCAAAATTTTTAATATTTAGAAATATGCTTAAACTAATGTTTACCCTAATTTACATAGTAAATTACATAATGATGTGGTAATCATAAAGTTTTTGACCAGATTGAATAATATTAGTTTTTAAAGAGTGCTTTTCAGATAAATATTTGCGGATTCTACGAATATCATCAAGTTTAACATTTATACCAGCAAATATGATAACAGTTTTTGTAGATTTCTTTCGATTACGCTTTACAATGTAATCACAAATTGTTTCAACAACAGGTGTTAATTCTTTTTTAGAAATAATAATTTTCTTGTTAACAAATCCAATATAATCATTAGGAGAAATCTTAACTCTTCCATATTTTGCATGTTTACCTACTCTTGCAATTTTTCCGAAATTTGCATCAACAACTTTACGGATTGTTTTTATATTTTGAACAAATGATTCTGTCTTAGAATATGCTTTGCATGCCAAATAACTCGCACTAATGTCATTTGATGAAATTATTTCAATCTTGTACTTGCTGCCCATTAATTCCCTTGCTTGATTTGCAGCAAGAATTGCATTTGAATCATCAACAATTAAAAGAATTTTTTTTGAGTTTACAGTTTTAAATGCATTTAAAAATTCTTTAATTGATGGATTACCATTAATCGAATAATTAATTATGTGGTCTACACATAAAGATTCATTAAATAATTTTTCCATCTCATCTGTAGGAACTGTAACAATAACTTTTGGTTTAGAATCAAGAGTATTTTTAGAAGTGCTTGATGTATTTTTCTTCATTTTAGTTAATTCTTCTAATGTAGTCCCTGGATTATTTTCCATAAACTGTAAGGTCATATTCTCAATCTTGACTTTATTAAATTCACCAAACATTGAACCAATATATAAAACTCTACTTGGTCATAATGAATGAACATGAACTTTAACAATATCATCATCAACAACAACAGCTAGACAATTACCAATTCTTGACAATTCTTTTTTAAGAACATCTACATTAAATTTTGCTTTATCTCTTTGATGAAAAGCAACCTTTGATCCAATTGTCATGATGAATTCACAACAATATCCAAAACCTTCATTAATATCAGCTGGATCATTAATAAATGTATCTTTGTTTGAACTAGTAGCCACTGGTTGTGGAGTTTTAATAAGAATGGAATTGTCTGTTTTCTTGTCGGAAATAACGTCACGCATTCCTTGAATGTAGCAACATAAACCATAGCCACCAGAATCAACTACGTTAGCACTTTTAAGTTGTGGTAATAAATTAGGTGTTTCATCTAAAGCTTTTTTAGAAAGATCTACTGCCGAATCTAATAAATCTTCGATAGTTGTAAAAGAATCTTTCTTTGCAACTAACCCATCAGCTGTCATACGAATAACAGTTAATATAGTACCTTCAACAGGTGAAGACAATGTTTTGTATGCTTGATCTTTAGCAGCAACAAAAGAATCAACTAACTCTGGTAATGATAACTCAGTAATATCTGGTTTGAATGTTGAAACAAAACCCTTCATTATTTGTGAAAAAATAACACCTGAATTACCACGGGCACTCATTAATAATGCACGAGAATAAACTTTACCAAATGAAGCTAAATCATTAAAATTAGAATTTATAGCCTGACTTGCACCTTCAGTTGTAATTTTCATATTACTACCGGTATCACCATCAGGAACTGGAAAAATATTTAATTTATTAATGTATTCAAATTGATTAGCTATTGCTAATCCACCATTAATAAACATTTTTCTTAATTCGGTTATTGTTAATTTTGTCATATTTAAAAAGCTTGTAACATCATAATATGTGAGGAGTTCTATATGGCCACAACATCAACTCTAATTTTATCCAAATCCAAATTAGTTAAAATGTAATAGTAAACCAAATCTTGTAATCGTTTACATAAATTGTAAACATTAACAATATCATCCATTGGTTTAATAGTAATTTTTATAAATGGAATGGTGCTATGTCTAATTTCTAATGTTGGTTTAAATGTATTTGAGATACCGGGCACTTTCTTAATTACATTATCAAGCATGTCATTAAGAACTTCAACATTAAGATTAATCTTTTTAAGTTTTGACATATTGATATATTATATATTTATATATATATTTAACTTCATTGTGTATAATATAAAGGCACTAAAGGAGAATTATGGCAGTACAACAAAGACGTGTAAGTAAATCTCGCAAAGGAATGCGAAAAAGTCACTTGGCTTTATCTAAGCCAACAGTTACTACATGTAAAAAATGTGGTAAACCTGTCAAACCACATCATGTTTGCAAAAGTTGTGGTTACTACAATGGCAAAAAAATAATCAATGTTAAAAATAATTAACCATAATGCGCAAAATTAAAGATAGTGAAAATAATTTAGAAATTAAAAACTTAGATCAACTTGCTGATCTATATAATGAAGGAATTAATAATAAAGAAAAAAATAACACTTATTCTCGTTCTTTCAACGGTTTAATAATTGTACTATCAACTATCTCAGCAGTTTGTCTTGGTATCATGGTTTGTTACCTAATTTACATTTATTGCTAATGGTATAATCACCTCATGGTGTCTTAGCCAAGCGGTAAGGTCCGAAGCTGCAACCTTCGTATTCGTCAGTTCGAATCTGACAGACACCTCCATAAAACCCACATTTGTGGGTTTTTTATTTATGGTTTGAATATCTATGATTTATTTCTTTAATTTCAATCTCAGTATTATTAGTCAATGCTTTGATACGATCAATTATTCTGCCAATATCTATAGCTGGTAGTTTAGATGAATCTCTCATTTTTTTGAATAATTGATTCATATTAAAATTACTTGTAAAATATGTTAACTTTTTTGCATTATATCGTTCATCAAAAATTTCAAATAATATTTGATTAATAAATCATTCATTAGTATCAGAAACACCTATATCATCAAAAACCAATACATCAACATTTTTACATGCAGCAACAATTTTTTCATTAATATGATTTGATTTATCAAAATTACTTTTTAGTTTTTTTGCTAGTGTTGAAGTCTTAATAAACATTCCTTTAAATCCTTCATCTAAAAGTGAATTTAAAAATGTATGCATTAACAATGTTTTACCAACACCATATGAACCATAAATATAAATCCCTTTAACTTTTGATATATCTCTATCCTTTTTTAAAGTTTTAAATGTTGGAATTAAAAAGGAATTAATAATCTGTAATTCTGAGTTGGCATAATTTTTCTGTTTTTTAATTATCTTAAACTTCTCTTGATATGAAAGTTTAGTATCTAAAGCATCTTGTGCAGGCAAATTAGATCACATTGCATCAACAAGTGAATTACATAATTTAACCATTGATAAATTCTTTTTATCCGTTTCAACAAAATCATCAAATACATAATTATTCAACTTCTTTTGTTTAGAACAGGGAACTGTTATAACAACAAGGTTTTTATTCTCATCCCTAATTAATCTTGTGTGAGTAAAATTTTCATTAATACAAACATCATCTGGTAATTCATCACACTTATTTTGTTCCTCTACTATTTGCATTATTAATGGGAAAAACATTTGTTTTTCACTATCAGATAATTTTAATTCTTTAATATATTCTTTATTAAACAGATCTTTATATTTAATAAGAAAATCTTTTGTGGTAGACATACTTAGTTATCATTAAATACAGAAGATCAATCTGGATTATCATCACCAGTCAATTCAATTGTATTAGTATTCTTAGTAATCTTCTTACTTGATAAAAAGTTATATAAAGAGTTAAGAGTTAATAAATTAGCACCATTTACAGTTTTAGCCATTTTATATAGGTATCTTGAATTCAAATTACCGTTTGTCCTAATTAAACTAAAATCAATCATTAAGTTTATTAAAGTGTCATTTAAATGATAAACATTACGTAAAGTATTGATAATCTTTAATTCTTCATCAGTTAAACTAGTTTTTTTAATTGAAAAATAATAATGTTCAGAATTTAAGCTTTTATATGAGTTAAAAATTCCAAGTAATTCTTCATCGCTCAAATTCTCATAAAACATTTTGGCATTTCTATTAACTTTAATTTGTTTAAAAATATTAATGTTAATTGACTCATCAATATATTTTTTAAAGTTTATTTGTAATAAACTATACTCAACTTCAAATTGCTTGTTTTCATTTTGAATAATTGAATTATAAACACAATGTTCAATTTCAGATAAAGTTAAATTGTATGAGTTGAAAAAGAAATTAATTAAATCCTTGACTTGATCATTTAATAAGACAACTTGATGTGTTTTAATTGAAATATTCTTATATAGATCATTGAAATTAAATTCATAAATTCGTTTTAATTCTGAATCTTTAAAAATAAGATCAAAATTTGCTGATACATTTAAGAAAGATTTAGGTAAATGATTGTTAAGATGTAAATATTCAAGTCTCTCGTACTCTACTCTACCGATTTGTTTGTATAGTAAATGTCTAAATTTTTGATTATCAATAAATTTTACAAAACTCAATGGCTCTATAAGTTCAAAACAATATTTTGTTTTATTGCCGTCTACATAAGTTCTTAATAATTGGAGTGCTTCAAGTTTTGATCTTAGTTGAAGGAATGAATCATAAGTTAGGTCCAAATGCTTATACAATGATTCGATATTACTATATTTAGTGCCAATTTGAAGATGCTTATCAGCTTCATTATTAAGTGCAATATACAAAGCAATAGCTTGATCACCTATTATTGGTGAATATAAATCATATAAAGATTTATAGTTGATAGTGAAGTCATATTTTTTTACTATTGAGAAAATAATATTTTGAAACATTATTCGCTACCCTTTCTTTCTAAAAACAATACTAATTAATAAGGCTAATTAATGAGTTCTTAATAATGAGTTAATTAGATTAAATATTTTTGAAGTGAAAATCTAAAAAAATTGAAAAAAAATATTTCATAATTTCAAAAATTAATATTGCCTACAACTGAAAAAATATTTTTATGAAAACTAAATAGACTATCAAATGGTGCTTTTGAAAGTTTCCTACATAATTTGTAGGAAACTATTCAACAATTTTTTTACTGTAATTTTTTATAAAATTTATTGATTTTTTTACATTTATTTTTAACTGATTAATTGATGAAGTATTATCAAGAACTAATATATTGGTTTTTTTGGACAATCTAACATCTCAATTAACTAATGATTTATTGCCTTTTCATTCGAGCTTATTTAATTTTTGATTAGTTGTTTGTTTTTTACCTTTAACTAAAATAACTAAATCAAAACAGTTTTTAAAATATCTCTCATTTGTAATATAAATGCCTAATTCAATAAAAATTATTCCCTTTTGTTTTTTGAAATAAAGAATTTTATCTTTTATTAAAGGTAGTGTAATTGTATTAAGTTTATTAAGCTTTTCTTTACTTTTAAAAACTAATTGACCGAGTTTTTTTCGATCAACTCCTTTATTATTTACATATTCTTGTCCAAAGTTTTTTCTAATCAATTCAAAACCAATTTTATTGGGTTTATAGATGGAATGAATATAATTGTCCATTTCTAGCGTTCTATAACCTAATTTCTTATATTGATTAATAACTGTTGATTTGCCAGATCCAATTTTACCAGTAATACAAACTATCATGTTCTCTCCTTTTGACATCTAGGGCAAAAATATGTTCCTCTACCATTTATTTTGATTTTACTAATTGGAGTTTTACATATTTTACACTGTAAGCCTTCTCTTAGATGAACATTTAAAAATTTTTGATATTCACCTGAATGATTTTTATCAAATTTATATGAGAAAATTGTTGTGCCTTTATGTTTAATAGCATTAAGTAATATCAATTTTGAATATTTACAAATTAATTCACAATCTTTTTTTGTTAGTAATTTAGCTTTTGTCAATGGATTTATTTTGCACTTGAATAAAATTTCATCAGCATAAATATTACCTATACCTGATACAATACTTTGATCTAATAAGACGCTTTTAATTGGTCGATTTATATTGTTGATCTTATTAAATAAAAACATTCAAGTAAATTTACTATCTAGGGGGTCAATACTTAATTTTGATAACTCTTTTGAATTTAAATAATCATTTTCATGATATATGGAAAATGTACCAAACATCCTTGAATCACAATATGCTAGACTATTACCATTTGCAAAATTAAATAAAACCATTAAATGTGGTAAATTATTCAATTCAGCTTTTATACCATAAAAGAATTTACCTTCCATTCTTAGGTGTGATACAAATACTTTCTTGTTTGTTAATTTGTAAATGATATACTTGCCGAGTCTTTCAATGTTTAAAACTTTTTCATTGACAAAAAATTTTTTAAAATGGTCAATAGAAGAGTTTTGAATAATTTTAGGAACTAAAACTTCAACACTTTTTATCTTGTTGTTAATTAATGTTGTTTTTTTTAATACATTAATAATTGTTGTAACTTCAGGCAACTCTGGCATAATTAAAATAACTTCTCGATTTTTTGAATATATTTCTTTAAATTATTTAAATTATTATGATCAGCTATTTTATAAAGCTCATCGTACAAAATTTGTGTATGTTCAAATTCGCTAATGTTTTTATCATCAAATAAATTAGTTAAAATTGTTGCTAACTCCTTACATTCAATAGCCTGTTGTTTGTTATTTACTAAACTATTTCTTGTTTTTTCTGATAATTCATTAATGTGGTCATATAAATTTTCAATATTATGGTATTTTAATAAAATATCAACTGCCGTTTTAGGACCTATACCATAAATACCTTTGATATGATCTGAACTATCACCTGCTATACCTTTATAGTCAGTTATTTGTTCTGGTGTTAACCCCATAAATTTTTCTTTAAAATTACTAATGTTATATTCATTAATAACACTGACACCTGATTTAAATAACATAACTTTTGTTAAATTATTTACTAATTGAAGCATATCTTTATCTGATGAATAAATTTCGACTTCGATATTATTTTTATTCATCAACTTCACAAAGCTACCAATAATATCATCTGCTTCATAATCTAATAAATCCATGCCTACAATACCCATTAACCTAGGAGAGTTCTTGATATCTTCTAACTGTGAAACTAAATCTATAGGCATTGGTTTTCTACCTTCTTTATATTTTTCATATTTTTTAGTTCTAAAAGTAGTCTTACCATGATCAAAGGCAATTATTGCATAGTTGTAATGATTACTACTTATTAATTTCAAAATAGAGTAAACAAATAAATTAAAAGCATTTAGTGGTTTTAAATTATTCTTTTGGTAATATTCCAATTGATTGTATGTTGCATAAAAACAACGGTACATTAAACTATTCCCATCAATTGCAATTGCCTTTTTATTTTGCATACTTAAATAAAATTATATTTTATTTATCTTATGGGCATTGAGAATAATTAAATTACCTTCTTTTTTTAAATCTTTCCTCAAACTTAGAGCTACAGGTTCTTTATTTTTTATTTGGTCTGCTATTTTAGAATATACAGTACTAAAAATAACACCATTAGATAATTTAGTCTCATCCTCAATTTTTATAAAAGCCATTTTTTTGCCTTTAGCATCAATAATTTCTCTAACGTTAACAACCATACATATAGTTCTAAAAAATGAATTTTTATCATCATTATCAATTTGCTTTAATGTATGTATTTTCATATCATTAAATTTGCTTTTAATTTTTACAATTGGATGGTCAACGAATGAAACTCCTAGCAACTGATATTGTTTTTCGTTTAATTCTGATATTTCTTCATTTGTTGGTTTTGTGTTATCAAATTTAACATTTATAACTGGTTTACCATCTAAACCAAATTTGTCACAGTTGTCATATATCACTTTAATATTTTTAACCAATCAATAAAAATCATGATCTTTATTTAATGAATTAAAGCAACCACTTTCAGTTAATAATTTGATAATACCGAATGTTACACCATTGTTTTTTAAATCTCTAATACACAACATTAAATTATTAAATTTCCCGTCTTTCTGAGACTCTCTTGTTTTAATTATCTTTTCGCACGCACTTATACCAATTCCTTTAGTCATATTAAAACCAAGAACAATTTCTTTTTTATTAAAAATACTAAATGAATATTGTGATAAATTAATGTCTGGCGGCAATACTTTAATCCCAACATGTTTAGCTTCATTAATATATTGGGATACTTTTTCAATACTTGCATCATTACTTGCTAATAATGTTGAGTAAAATTCAAGTGGATAATAATAAGCAATATATGCAAGTCAATATGTTATATAAGAATATGCTAAAGAATGTGAATGATTAAAACCATAATTAGCAAACTCGAAAATGTATTCAAATATTTCATTAACTTTTTCCTTTGTGTAACCATTTTTAATTCCACCATCAATAAATGATTTTTTTAAATTTGCTAATTTATCAACTTGTTTTTTTGAAATTGCTCTTCTAAATAAATCAGCATCCGCAAGACTAAAACCAGCAACTTTTTGGACTATTTGAATAACTTGTTCTTGGTAAATGATTATATTACTTGTTGATTCAAGAATCTTTTTAACATCGTCATTTATATATTCAATGTTTTTAGGATGATTTCTATTTTTTAGAAAAACATCAATATTTTTCTGTGGTCCTGGACGATATAAAGCGGAACAAATAGAAATGTCTTCAATATTTTTTGGTTTAATTCTCATAACCAAATTTGTCATTCCTGTTGATTCTAATTGAAACAACCCAGTTGTATGCCCTTCAGCAATATAATTGAATACTTTAGAATCATTTAAAGGAATTTTATATAAATCAATTTTTTTATTGTGGTTCTTTTCAATATTCATGATTGCTTGATTTAATGTTGTTAGATTTATCAATCCCAAAATATCCATCTTGATTAAACCTAGTGGTTCTAAATATTCCATAGAATATTGCGTACATAACAAACCATCATTGCTTTCTTGAGCAGGAATAATATCAGTTAAGTTAACTGAAGATAAAACTACTCCAGCTGCATGTAAACCTATTTGTCTTGGAAAATTTTGCAACTTCATTGCTAATTTGAATAGTTGTGGGTATTCTTCCTGGTATTTTTTTAATTCCTTAGCAGCTTTTGAATTTTCATTTAAAATATCAAAATTTTCATTTAGCAATTTGCAAATAGAATCAATGATTACTCTATTCATTGACAAAATTCTTCCAATATCTCGAATAACCATTTTGGCTTTCATTCTTTGAAAAATAACAATATGAGCAACCTTATTTTTTGAATATTTGTTAAATAAATATTGCACTACTTCATTCCTTCTATCATCCATGAAATCAACATCAATATCTGGCATATTTACACGAGCAGGATTTAAAAATCTTTCAAATACAAGATTATTTTTAATTGGATCAATAACAGTAATTCCTAATAAATAAGCAACTAGACTTCCTGCAGAGCTTCCTCTACCAGGGCCGACAATAATACCCTCATTTTTAGCATAATTAACATAATCTTGGACCACTAAAAAATAATCATCAAAGCCCATCTTGTTAATTGTATCAAGTTCATATTTTAATCTATATAGATATTCACGAGGAATATTGACTTTATCACCAAACAACTTTCTTAATGAATTTATACACATTGTTTGCAATAAAACACTGCTTTGTTTTCCTTCTTGAAATTTTATCATTTGATGCTTTTTATTTAATTCAAGTTCCCATTTTGAATTTCTAAGAAGACTATCTAAATTATCCAAAGACTCCTTAGAAAATATTTTGTTTGCTTCTTCACTGCTTAATAAATATGATTTATCAAAAATTTCAATATCATCATAATCCTCAATCTTTTTCTCATTAGATATTGCATTCAGTGCTTTGACAAAAATAACATCTTCTTTATTTTCAAAATAGCAACTCCTTGCAGCAATAGGGTTAGTTTTATTTTGATCTAAACTAAAAGCGCTATCTTTTTGTTTCAACCATTTAATTTTGTCAATGTCTTGAGTAATTATGAATAGTGAATCAGTATATTCTTCTAAAGAATATTCCTCATTTGTCATTATTTTAGAAGAAATTTTTATAAGATTTTTGTAACCAAAATTGTTCTTAGCAATCAAATAAAAATCTTCATTATTGTATTTTATGTGTAGTCCAATAATTGGAATTAAATTATTTGCAAGAGCTTTATTGTAAAATTCCATAGCTCCATACATATTATTTAAATCAACTAAACATACATATTTCTGTTTATTTTTTATCGCATAGTGAATAATGTCATCAATTGACATTGATGACATTAATAATGAAAAGTATGAATGAGTAAGTAAATTAATAAACATCAATTACTTCTTTAGTGTAATATAATGTTTAATTTTTTTAACAATTTCTGGAGAAAAATCTTCATATTCTAACATATACATCAATTCTTCTCGAGATAAATTACGAAGAGTTTCGTCATCTATCTCCCCATTAATTGCATCATTAATTTTATTAGGATCAACAACTTTTGTATCGTCTATTTTTAATCTCTCAAATTCGTCTTTGTCCATTTTTTCCATTGTTTTTTCGTTATTCTTATTATAAATGAAAATAATTATGTTAAATATTAAATTATTAACATTTATCAATAAAATCTTTTAAGAGTTTCGGATTTTTTTGCTTAATCAGAAATGTTCCTGACACATAAATATCAACAAATTTTGAAGTTAATTTAATTACGTCGTAATTAACTCCACCATCTAATTTAATGATGAGTTTTTGATTATTTTCTTCTTTAATTTGATTAATTAATTTCAAGTTTTTTATTGTTACATCTTTCAAAAATTCTTGTCCACCAAATCCTGGATCAACACCCATGATTGTCACAAAATCACATTTTTTTATTATTTTTTTATATTTTGTTAAATCTGTATCTGGTCGAAAAGCAAGACCGCATTTTTGCCCATTTTTTTTAATCTTTTTAAGTAATAGAGCAGCACTTAATTTGTTAATTGGTTCTGCTTGAAAAGCTAAACTATCGAATGGGTAATCTGCAAACTTACTAAATCATTTTCTAGGTTTATTAACCATGAAATGGACGCTAACAGTAAAACCCTTCAAATAAAGTTCTTCTAATCATTCTGTACCATAAGCAACATTAGGCACATTTATACCATCTGCTACGTCATAGTGAATGTTTTTTATACCAGATTTATAAACAAAACTTAGTTGCTTCTTAAAGTGATTTAAATTTTTTGAATCAAAAGCTAATAATGAAGCTTCGAGGCTTTTTTTATTTAACATATCTAAACATTTAGGGAATAACTATTTTTCTTTATCAGTTTTACCTGAAAAATAATTAATTACTGCATTCATATCTTTATAAGGACACATTATTGCAATTGTGTCTCCAATAGATAAATAAGATTCAGGATCAATAGGAAATTTCAAATGATTATTATGAACTAAATATAAAATATTTGTTTTATGTAATGATCTAAGACTTAAATTTTTAATTTGTAATTTTGTGCATTTTGGATTTTGAACAACTACTTTTGTTCAACTCAAACCATTGGTTAAACTATATACATTTTCACCAAAGCTATATAAAGCACGTAATGCAACAAGTTCAGCAACTTCCTGAATAGGAAGTGTTACATATTTAATACCTAATATCTTTAATACACGAGCATGGAGTTTGTTAATAGCTCGGGCAATGATAATACCTTGAGTACCTAATTCGACTAAGTTAGCACATGTTGTAATTGAATCTTCAACACTATCAAGACATAAAATAATACACTTAGCTTTAGATATATGTAATTCTTTTAAAACATCAATATCAGTTGTATCAGCACAAACTGCATAGGAACACTTTTTACCCACTTTTTCTATAATCTCTTTGCTCTTATCAATAGCAACAACATTTACTCCTGCGTTATTTAAACACTCTATAACAGTAGATCCAAATCTTCCACAACCTAAAATAACAAATTCTTTATTTGACATAGTTATATAATAACTATATATTATAATAAATAATTAATTATTAATCATGCCTAAGGCTAACAAAAAGAAAAAAAATGTTGGTAAAATAATCAAAAACATACTTGCTGGAAAAACAATTTTTCAAATCTTTTTCCGTGTATATTTGCTTGCTATTTTAATTGGTGCACTTTTTTTATACTCAGGTTATACTCATAGTGAATGAACAATTCAAAACACAATTTCATTAGGAACTCACCCTTATACTTTTTGAAATGCTTTATTTATTGCTTGCAGTGCTTTTTCTAATACGGGACTTACTTCTTTTAACATAGAAGGTTTTTATAATTTTTGAGGTGAATTAATAATATTTCTATTAATTTGATTAGGTGGAATGGGTATCATTTCCCTATTTTATGTTATTTGGAATACATTTAGAAAATCAAAAAATATTAAATTTGATCAAATGATTCTATTGCAATCAGAACGTGGCACAACAAAGTTAGGTAACACATTTAAAGCAATACAATTTAGTAGTTTATTTGTTGTGTGTGTGCAATTTTTCTTTGGTTTTATTTATGCATTTTGATTATGTTGAATGCCAATTCACGTCCAAGGTTTTGTATCCTGCGGTTATAATGCTCAAATCACATTTGATATACCAGATCATTTATATAGAACATATCATAATTTTGGTAGAGCATTTTGGCATGGATTATTTACATCTTTTTCTGCAACTAACAATGCTGGATTTGATTTATTTGAACAAAATTTTTCATTAGCAGCATTTAAGAATGATTGAAATGTCATTTTCCTATTTTTTGTAACAATTGAAATTATTGTTGGTGGTATTGGTTATCCATTAATATTTGATATTTACACAAAAATTAAATTAAAAAGATTGCATCTCAAACATAAACTTACTTTGTTTAGTAAAGTTTGTTTAGTTTCATATTTTGCTGTCTTGGCTGTTGGTTTAATTTTTTCATATGGTTTTGAGTTTGGCGCTGTAAATACAAGTGATTTGCCAGGCAACATAAGTTTTGTATCAATTTGTAATGATGAAACTCATAAGTATTGGGGAAATTGTGAATTATTTAACAAGTGTTTTACAGTTTTCTTCAATACTATATCTACGAGAAGTGCTGGTCTTAGCACTATTGACCAAAGATTATTTACATTGGGAAGCAATTCAATTTACATAGTTATGATGTTTATTGGTGGTTCACCATCATCAGCTGCAGGCGGTATACGAACAACAACATTTGTAATTTTACTATCTACTATTTTCGCTACTGCAAGAGGAAAAACAAACACAACTTTATTTAAGCGAACTATTCCTAAAGATACAGTAATTAAATCCTACCTAGTTTTTGGTTTTGCATTAACAATGATTCTACTAACATCATTAGTTATTTTATATTGCCCTACCGTTGAACCTCCACATGCAAGAATTTGTGAAATACCACAGTTTACATATATTGAATGCTTATATGAAGTTGCCTCAGCATTTGGTACTGTAGGATATACAATGGGAATTAGTGCCATTGCATCCCCAGTAGTATTGATTTTCCTTGTTTTCTGTATGTTTGTCGGTCAATTAGGTGTAAGCAACACAATTTTATTGTGGGTACGAAAAACATCATTCAACAATGAAATTAATTATATTGAAGAAGATATAAGGATAGGGTAATTATGGAAAATAAAAAAATGGGTAAAATCATAGTTATCTCTGGTCCTAGTGGTGTTGGTAAAAAAACAGTATGATCACCTATTATAAAAGAACCTCAATTTAACCTGGTTTTTAGTGTATCAATGACTACAAGACCAAAACGTATGGGTGAAATTGATGGCATAGATTACTTTTTTGTAACAAAACAAAAATTCGAAGAAGCAATTGTTGCCCATGAGCTATTAGAATATGCAACATATGCTGGCAACTACTATGGAACACCTAAAAAGTATATTGATAGTATAAGAGAAAAAGGCCAGAATGTAATTTTAGAAATTGAGCCAAAGGGTGGCTTACAGATAATGAATATTTGTAAACAAAATAAAGATAAAAATATTTTAACTATTTTTATTGCTCCTCCTAGTTTAGGTGAATTAGAAAAACGATTAATTAATAGATCTAGCGAATCTAAGGATGTTATAAAACAACGTTTAGAGCAAGCCAAATGGGAACTTGAACAACAAAAATATTATCAATATATCATTGTTAATAATCCAGGCCAACAAGAAGAAGCAACCAAAAAATTATTTAATATCTTATCAAAGAATTTAAATTAAATGAATAAAGAATCATTTTTTAACTTCACACTTGAGTCTTTAGAAGAATTTTGCATTAAAAATGGTGCAAAAAAATTTAATGCTAAACAAATTTATGATTGAGTGTATAAGAAACATGTAACTTCTTTTGATGAAATGCCAAACATTTCAAATCAAACCATTCAAATGTTAAAAAATAAACTATCATTGGACTTGTTAAAAATTAAGAACATTCAAATTGATAAACAAGATCAAACTACAAAATTTTTATTTCAATTGGAAGATGACAATTATATTGAGTCGGTATTAATGTTTTTTAACTGAGGAAATAGCATTTGTATTTCTTCTGAGGTTGGATGCTCAATGGGTTGCAAATTTTGTACAAGTGGCCAACTAAAACTAATACGGAAATTAAAACCTTTTGAATTTGTCCTTCAATACTATGTTATTAATGAATATTTATTAAAACAAAAGAAAGATAAAGTGAATAATATTGTTATCATGGGTATCGGTGAACCATTCGATAATTATGATAACTTAATGGTTGCATTAAAAATTATTAATAATCCTTATGGAATTGAAATAGGTTCTAGACATATAACAGTATCAACTTGTGGTATCGTTCCAAAAATTCTTCAGTTTGCTAAAGATCAACCTCAGATTAATCTTGCTATTTCACTACATGCTCCTACTGATGAAATAAGAAATAAAATTATGCCTATTAACAGATCATATCCATTGAATACTCTATTGTCTGCAATTGATAAATATATTTCAATAACCAACCGTAGAGTTGGCTTCGAATACATAATGATTGATGGTCTGAATGACACAGATGAATGTTTAGAACAATTAATTAAAATCGCTAAAAAACGTTTATGCTTTATAAACTTAATTGCTTATAATCATGTATCAAAAACACCATTTAATAAAAGCAAAAAAATCAATCAATTTAAATATATATTAAACAAAAATAATATAATGACTACATTAAGATTGGAGCGCGGAAGTAATATTGATGCCGCTTGCGGTCAATTACGGGCTAAATATGAAAAATAAATTTACATACCTGTATTCAATATCAACTAATAAGGGAATAAAGGAAATAAACGAAGATTGCGCATTTATTGATATTAATAAATCTAATCAATGCCTCGCTATCGTTTGTGATGGCATCAGTAGTGAAAAACAAAGTGATTTAGCCTCAAATCTAGTAATAGAAACATTCCGAAATGAATTCCTAAAAAAACCGCGTATCTATTTTGTTAAATGATGATTTAAAAAAGTTTTACTCAAAGTTTCTATCTTGCTAAATAACATATATAAGACTAAGAAAAAAGAAATAGGTACAACCTTGGTTCTTTGCTTGATCTCTGATAACAAAATATACACTTTTAACATTGGTGATTCTCGTCTATATCATTTCTCAATGAATCAATACAAATGGAAAATGATGACAAAAGATCATAATCTATTCAATTTCCTTATTGATCATCATGCACCTAAATTAAGCTTTAAAGTGCATCGGAAAGATTTATTATCATTAACAAATTACATCGTTTCTTCAGACTTGAAACAACAACACAATAAATTTAATTTTGTCAAATTTAATGTTGAATATAATGATGTTATTTTTTTATGCAGTGATGGCTTGTACAACTTCATTGATTTGTCTTATATAAGTGAAGCTATTCGTAAATGTGGTATTGACAAATTTAATGAAATTGTCCCAACAATTATTCAAAAATCATTAGATAACCATTCAAATGATAATCTATCAGGTATAGTTATCCAATTTAATAAAGAGAAAATTTAATAAATTAAATAACAATGAAACTTGTTGACGTATGTGTGGTGGAATTTAAAGCCGGTAATGGTGGAAACGGTATTGTAGCCTGAAGAAGAGAATCACATAATCATTATGGTGGTCCATATGGAGGAGATGGAGGAGATGGAGGCAATATCATTGTTGTAGGTGATCACAATATTAGTGATTTACTTCATCTTAAAAATCTTAAACGTATTGAGGCATGTAATGGTGAAAATGGTGCAACAAAATTAGCAAGCGGAAAAAAAGGTGACAGTAAAATAATTCATGTTCCTTTAGGTACTGTTATATTTGATCATTCTACAGGTAATAAAATAATAGAAATTTTAAAACACGGTGAAACCAAAATAATTTGCAATGGTGGAAAAGGTGGGCATGGCAATGCATGGTTTGCAAACCCACAAAATAAGATTCCTAATTTTTATGAAAATGGTGATAAGGGCGAATCATTAAAAGTTAAATTAGTTGTAAAATACATGTCAGATGTTGGCTTAATAGGTCTTCCTAATGCTGGTAAATCTACATTAATTAGTGCCATAACATCATCTAGACCTAAAATTGCAAATTATGAATTCACAACTTTAAATCCTGTTTTAGGCGTTTGTGAGTATAAAAATACAAAAATGATAATTGCTGATATCCCTGGTCTAATTTCTGACGCATCAGAAGGAAAAGGATTAGGATATGAATTTCTAAAACATATTGAAAGGTGTACAATATTACTCCATGTGATTTCATTGGATACAAATGATACTGCTGATGTTCAAAAGGCATACCAAACCATTGTAAATGAATTAAAAAAATACAATATTGATCTGTTAAAAAAACCAATTTTATTTGTTGCCAATAAGAGTGATTGCTCTTCTGCAAAGTTGCAATTGGAAAAACTTAAAAAAGTTATTAAAAATGAAGATATTCTTGTAATAAGTGCTAAAAATAAAACCAACATTAATAAAGTAATTGAAAAAATTTACACAACATTTATTAAAACAAAGCAAAATAATAATAAACAACAAAACCAAAAAAAAATAAAAATTATTGAGTTAAAAAAACAAACCGATATAAAGGATCAACTAAAAATTAAACAAATCGATGAACACACATGAGAAGTTGAATCTAAATATTTGGAATATTGAGCAAATAGAATACCATTGAAAACAAACGATAATATAATTAGATTTAATAATAAAATTAAAAGCCTTGATGTTGAAAACAAGATTAAAAAGCTTGGTGGAATTAAAGGTGACACATTAATAATTTATGGTAATGAGATGGTAATTGATTAAATATGAAAATCAAAAATATTAAAAACTATATTGATTATTTACTACAATGGATAAAACAACAAGTAGTGAGTGCTAGGAAAACTGGTGTTGTTATTGGTATATCTGGCGGTATTGATTCTGCCTGCTGCTTGGCATTATGCAAACAAATTAAAAAAATTAAAATTTATCCGTACTATTTCTATATTCAACAAAACCAAGATGAATTGAAATACATCCATGATTTGGAAAAAACTTTTAAAATAAAAATTACAAAAATCAATTTATCAAAAAGCTTTCAAGCAATTCAATGTGAATTATCTATAGCAAACCAACTTTCTTTAAGAAATCTAAAAATAAGATTACATTCAATTTGTTTATATGGTATTGCTCAAAATGAAAACTCCTTAGTTCTAGGTACATCAAATGCTGATGAAATATATATTGGATATTTCACTAAATTTGGCGATATTAATAGCGATTTATCTCCGTTAGCATCAATAAATAAAAAACAAATATATGAAATAAGCAAAATATTAAATGTTCCATTATCAATAATTAAAAGAGCACCAACAGCTGGTTTGTATAAAGGCCAAACTGATGAAAAAGAATTAAAACTAAAATATGATGAAATTGATAATTATTTAGCTGGAATAAAAATTAATAAAAAATCTAAAAATAAAATCCAACATTTACATAGTCAAACATCTCATAAAAGAATATTTATCAATAAGCCATTATCATATGAAAATTGATGCTTAAAGAAATAATTGAATTTATGGATATCAAAATTGTGGGCATAAGCCAAATAAATAACCATAATAAGCATTATGTTATTTAAAAATATTTTAGGTAAATAGTTATTCTAAATAATATAATGTTTATATAACAATAGGAGAAAAAAATGGAAAAAGCTAAAACATTAAAAGAAGTAATTAGTGATCTTTCACAAAAAGTTGATATTACTAAGAGTCAATTAAGTGATCTTTTTGCTTGCTTACAAACATATATTAAACAAGAATTAGCAAAAAATAAACAACTTAACCTATTCGGTTTAGGAAAATTAGTTGTTGTTAAAGCAGCTGCAAGACAAGGTGTTAACCCAGCTACAGGTAAAACAATAAAAATTCCTGCATCAAATAGAGTTAAATTCCGTGCTGGAAAAGATTTAAAGAAATATCTTAATAAATAATGTTTAATTGTCAATATTAGTAAAAAAGAACGCGCATTGCATTCTTTTTTATTTTTTATTAACCACAGAAATTACACATGAACAACCTATCAGTTTTTTGTCTTCTTCAAATCTTGTAAATTTAACATTCACTTTTCTACATTTAGTTAAACTAACTAGATTCTTAGTAATTTTATTGCGGTGTTGTGATAACATGATTTTGTCACAAATAATTGTTAAATCAATGTTATTTATTTGAAAATGCATTGGTATTTGTGCAATAGCAAATAATAATATCTTTTTTGAATCTATATTCTTGTATCTGTTATTTGTATCTGGAAAATATATACCAATATCTCCTTTACAACAAGCACCTAAAATTGCATTGGCAATGGCATGCATAACTAAATCGCCATCAGAATGAGCGATTATTTTAAACTCAGATCTAATTTTAGTGCCACCTAAAATAATAAATGAGTTTTTTTGTTCAATTAGTTTATGAAAATCTACACTTTCACCGAATAATATTTTTCTTGTAGTATTCATATTAAATATATTATCTATTATATAAGATAATGTTATGACACTAATTGATGGAAGAAAAATTGCTGAAACATTAAAAAATGAAATAAAAACACAAATCAAAGAATTAAATGACAAAGGAATTATACCAACTTTGGCTATTGTTCAGGTTGGTGATAATCCAAGTAGTAATGTTTACATCAGAAATAAATTAAAACTCTTGGAGGATTTAAAAGGATGTAAAGGTATTTTGAATAAATATCCTGATAGTATTTCTGAAAATGAATTAATTGAAAAAATCAAATTATTAAATTTAGATAAAGAAATTAATGGTGTTTTGGTCCAACTCCCCTTACCTAAACATATAAATGAGGAACATATATTAAATGAAATTTCATCAATTAAAGATGTTGACTGTTTTACATTAGAAAACACTGGCAAACTATGAACCGCAAAAAAACATAATATAAATTTAAAAAATTGTACCCCTGCTGCAGTTGTTGAATTATTAAAGCGTTCAAATGTTAACTTAGATGGTGCAAATGTTGTAATAGTAGGTAGAAGTAATATTGTAGGTAAACCATTAGCTGGTTTGCTATTACTCGAAAATGCAACTGTAACTATTTGCCATTCACATACTAAAAACTTAGAACAAATTTGTTCAAGGGCTGATATTCTAATTGCTGCTATTGGTGGTCCAAAGTTTTTTAATAGAAATTTCGTTAAAGATGGTGCTGTAGTTATTGATGTTGGTATTAATAGATCACCAGATAATAAAATTTGTGGTGATGTTGACTTTGAAGATGTTAAGGATAAAGTTAATTTAATAACTCCAGTGCCTGGTGGTGTTGGCCCTATGACTGTTATGATGGTCTTAATCAATTTAATTAATTTAACTAAACAACAAAAAGACATAAAATAATGAATGTAGCTATTATTCTGTTGGCTGGCAAAGGTGAAAGATTTAAAAGCACAGTTACAAAAAATTTATCAATAATAAACAATAAATATTTATTTATTTTTGTTCTTGATACTTGTTTAAAAAATAAAAATATTGACAAAATTGTTCTAGTTGTTAATAAAAATGAACAATCAATAATTAAATCAAAATATAGTAAAAACAAAAATGTTTATGTTGTTGTAGGTAGTCTTTTATCTAGACAAGAATCACTAAATATTGGGGTGAAATTCATTTCTAAATATTTAAAACCAAGTGATATTCTTATTACATTAGATGGTGATCGGATTTTTGTTTCAAATAAATTAATAAATAAAAGTATTGAAATATCTGAAAAATATGGATATTCATGTGCAAATATAAAATTAGTTGATTCAATTGTTAGTGTTAATGCAAGCAGTATTAAATATTTAAGCAGAGACAAAATTTTTTGTATCCAAACACCACAAGCTATTCAATATAAATTTTGAAATAATAAACAAAAAATCGGTAATGATTTATTCACATCTTTAAATCTAAAATTAAATAAAAGCCATCTATTTGATGGTGATCCATTAAACTTTAAAATTACTTTCAAAAAAGATTTAGAGTTGGCAAAAAAGATAAAACTATCTTAAAATGATTAAATAAGATCCAGCACCATTAACAAATATTGGACGTTTTTTAAAACTATTTAACTTATCATAATGTTTTTTAATAGTTGGGTAAAATTTAAACACATATTTTTGCAAATCATTATAGAAGTCTATAAATGAATATGTGCCATTAATTGCATCAACATATAGTGAACTACTTGTATATTTGGATTTAAATTTTTTATCTTTATCTAAAGCATGATATACATTTTGTGAACTACATTGTTCCATGATTGGATAAATGTCATAATCAAATGATATATTTTTAATTCTCTTTACTTTTTCGCCATAACTTGTCACATGTGCTGTATAAAAGTTACTCATAAAAAATGGTATATCACTGCCTACGTTTAAAGCTATATCTTTTATTTGGTCTTGAGTTAAAGAAATGTTGTTATATCTTAATAAATGATTAAGAACAAAAGCGGCATCTGTTGATTCTCCTCCAAACCCAGAATTTATTGGTATTTTTTTTAAAACATCAATTTTAAAATTTATATTAGCGCTAGTAAATCTTGTGTGAAATCATTTAACTACTTTGCAAATAGAACAATCCTTAAAAGTTAATTTTTGTTTGTACTTATTAAAATAATGAACAGCAAATGATTTAGCTTTTTTTATCCTAATCTTATCATACATCTTATCACAAATTAGCATAACAGAATCAATTTGATGTTTTGTTTCATTTTGCTTTTTTTTGTGTACTTTTAAAATAAGATTAATTTTTCCGTAAGCTTTTCTATACATAACTAACTACTTACTTACATATTTATATATTTGTTCAATTTCATTATAAGATAGTTCTTCTGCCCTGACATTTTTATTTAAAGACAAATCTTTGTACAAATTATCTAGTGTATTTTTTGGATAGCTTGATTTTAGATTATTAAATAATGTCTTTCGCTTAGAAGAAAAAATGAGTTTAATAAATTTATTTAAATCTGCATCAAATTTAACGTTTTGTTTTTTTTCTATTTTGATAAAGTTTGATTTAACTTCTGGTGGTGGCACAAATGAATCACTATTTATTGATATAAGTTTTTGAATATTTGTATATTTTTGCAGAAGTACACTAAATGAGTTGTACCCAGATGAATGTGGTGCAGAAATCATTCGATCTACTAACTCTTTTTGCAGCATACAAAACATTACATCAATATGTTTTGTTTTTAAAAATTGAATTATTATTAACGAACTTATAGAATAGGGGAGATTGCTTACAATAATACATTTTTTATATTTACTTGCAATTAAATCTAAATCAAATTTTAAAACATCCTTACAATATAAATTAACTCTTAACTGGTTTTTATAAGTTGTTTGTAAATATTCAAACAATTTTTTATCAACTTCAATTAAATGAGTATCTATATTTAATTCGCATATTTTTTTTGTAATTGCACCTAAGCCAGGTCCAATTTCAATAATCGCATCACATTTATAATTTTTAATTATTAAGTCAATCTCATTAATAACTTTCTTATCTATTAAAAAATTTTGCCCCAGTCTTTTAGAGGGATTAAATTTATACTTCTTAAAATATTTAGACGGATTAATTAGTTCCATTAAATAATTGAAATATTTCCAATATTTTCTTTAAACTTTCGTTTTTTCTGTAAAACGATAATTTTATGCATTATATATGATTGTAAAATTGCAAAACATGCATTAAAGAATCAATATACACCAACACCGCATGGTGTAAATATAACTATCAATGACATAGCGCCTGCAAATACATATTGGAACAACATACGTTTTTTATAGTCTTTTGCTCCTTTTTGTGTTATTGTTGTTGTTGATTTGCTACGCTTCTTTGCCCAAACACGAGGTAACCAACTAGATAAAAATTGAACTGGAACAACAATTAAAATAAAGAATATATATACTCAACCACCATTTGTAAAACTTGAAAACATTGTAGTTAATGGTGCAGCTGCAAAACTTCAAATATTAAATAATACTGTGCCTTTAAATGGTCTTAAAATTGTTACAACTCGATATACAATTAAAAAAATAGGTAATGTTATTAGCATTTGCTCAAATGCAGCAAATGGGCGAACATTATTCTTTTTATATAATTCCATAATCTCTTGTTGCTTCATTTGTTTAGATTGAGTGTCCTTGGCATCTTTATACTTAGCATTAATCTCAGACATTTTAGCACTTATCTCAGACATCCTTTCATTTTGGATTGTTGATCTAATAGTAATTAATGTTGTAAATACTCTAATTATTAAAATTAAAACAAATATTCCTAATAAGGCATTAAGTCCGCCTCATACATTATGTGTCCTTCATGTTATTTGTAGTGTTAACCATGCACCAGGTCAAACAAATAATGCATAGAATGGTCCATAAGCCATACTCCAATTATTAAATGAATGGAATTGTTGATTTGGAGCACCTGATAAATCATATAGAGCATCCCCTGTAGTTCCAAACATAAAACCAAATTCAAGTCCATTTCCAATGCTTGTATTTGCGGATACTTTTGGATCAAATGATGTTTGAAAACATCCTCATAAACCCATTACAAGAAAAAATAATAACACTAGAATTTTAGACCATTTTCAAATTTGTTTAAATACATTTGCTACTGCTGATGATCTGCTTTTTGGTTTGACTCAAAATGGGCTAGACACATTGCTTTGGTTAGTTTTATTAGCGAGTGAATTATAATTGAAAGCTGGTTGATTACTCATTTAATTAATTACCTTTTGTAACAATTTCTGAAATAATAAATTATTACTATTATATGTATTTTTTAAATATTGTTTTTTAACAATAATTAAAAATTTAATGGGTTTGGGATTTGTTATTTGCTTCACGAATGTTCTAACTTGACGTTTAATTTTATTTCGCTGAACTGCAGTTTTAAATATTTTCTTATTAACTGAGATTGCAAATTTATATTCATTTGCTGATTTTAAATAATTAACTATAAAACAATCATTAGACAATGAAAATCCTGTTTGAAAAATAGTAGCGATTTCAGAATTTTTTCTTATTGTTGAAAATACAATACTATCTTTCATCTGAAGAAGAAATTCTTTTTCGCCCTTTCAATCTTCTGGCCCTAAGAATTTTACGGCCTTTTGAAGTAGAATTGCGCTTCCTAAAACCAGAAATTTTTGCTCTTTTTCTTTTATTTGGTTGAAATGTTCGCTTCATAACTTTATATATTATATAAATATACCAAATAATGAGTAATGTTGCAAATAAAGTTGGTTTTTCATTATTTAGTAGCATAGAAATCTTGCTTCAAAACATACTTCTTTTTAACAAATA
>JBGVBX010000020.1:0-35152 GCA_045225975.1 Malacoplasma sp.
TAAAAAATTTTGAAAAAGCTCAAGAGACTTATAAACTTACTTACATTTTAACTGGTTTAGCAGCACTGATGATTATTTTGCTAGTTACAATGATGATAAAAAAGCAGTATAATTATTTGGTGGGTGAGGATGATGATCTTTCTCTTTCTATTGTGTCAAATGAACTTTCTGAAGATGATGCAAGACGAATTGAAAATAGTAATAAATATGCCAGGATAGGGATAGACGGAAATTCCACCGGAGATTTGTATAGATTTATTCCAAGGTCCTCAATCATTAGTCATGAGTGAATTCAATTTTAGATTATGTTTTTGATAATTTACGGCAATGATATTCAACATTTTGATTAATAAAATTTAAATATTTTTGTTTTAAAAAGAAAAGTAATGTTCAATTGGATAATTACCTAATGAATTGTGCAACATACTCATTGAACAAATATAATTATTGAGTAAAGTTATTTTTCGTTACTTCTTATAAATTTTAATTAAATGTGATTTATCAAAAAATTTAGTATGTAAAATTTGTTTTGCTTTTGGTGAACCGGGTTCTGTTAAAAATTCATTATACAAAGCAATAATTTCTGGGTTTCTATGACATAAGCGAACATTCATTAATTCATCTTCTTTATATAAAGCATCCATTCTTTTTTGTCTAACATTAGTTATAAAAGGGATCTTGATCTTAGGTTGACCACCCCCAGAAATACAACCTCCCGGGCAATTCATTACCTCAATCCAATCATAATTAACTTCTTTTCTTAATAATCTATCGATTAGCTCAACTGCATTGTTCATACCATTACATACTGCAACATTTACTATTCTCCCATTAATATCTATTGAAGCTTCTTTAATACCTTGCATTCCTCTTATTGATTTATATACTAATCTATCTATAGATAAATTTTTGCCTGTCAAATAATAATATGCAGTTCTTAATCCGGCTTCACAAACTCCACCTGAAACACCAAATATAACGCCTGAACTTGAACCTAATTGCATTGGTGAATCAAATTTACTATCTTCTAAAGTATTAACATCAATATTAAACTCTTTAATCAATAAACTAAATTCCTTTGTGGTAATTACATAATCTGTGTCTTTTGCCGATACATTTAATTCTTTACGATTAGCTTCAGTTTTTTTTGCCGTACAAGGAGCAATTACAATATGGATAATATTTTCGGGTTTAGTTTTAACCTTATTTGAAAAATAGGATTTAATAATTGAAGATTGCATAGCAATTGGACTTTTGACTTCAGAAAGATTATTCAGTAATTGTGGATAAAAAATTTCACAATATTTAACTCATGCTGGGCAGCAACTAGTGAATTGAGGAAGTCTTTTATTAGTTTTAATTCTTTCAACTAATTCTTTTGCTTCCTCCATAATAGTTAAATCAGCACCAAAAGTAATATCGAAGACAAAATCAGCTCCCATCTTACGAATAATGGATGGAATTTTTGATTCTAAATTAGTTCCTTCTGGAAAACCTAGCATTTCACCAAGAGCAACTCTAACTGCAGGAGCAACTGAAATAATAATTTTTTTATCGCCTTTGTTTAATAACAAATTTTTAATTTCTAAATATTGATATATTTCATGAATAGCATTTGTAGGACAAATGTTAGCACATTGACCGCAATTTATGCAAATTGGTTCAATTTTGGGATTAACTTCAAACATTTTAGCAACAGTTATGTCATTTGTGCAAATCTTTTTACATAGCCCACATGTAACGCATTTATTATCTTCTTTAACTAAAGAATCATTATTTTTTGATATTAAAACTTCACGATTATAATCTCTCATAATTACCTTGTTTTTGATATTTAATAGCAATGCCAATATTTGAAAATAAGGCCAATGATAAAGTAATAGTTTGATATAAACTCATAGCTAATTGCATATCATTAAATTTAATAAAGCTAGTTGGAATTAATCCAATACCATATGACATTACACAGAAAGGAATATAAATTAATGATATTTTAGTTACCAAGGCAATAATTGATATTATTGCATAATTCATTTTTTTATTACTAAATAAAATTCTAAAAATTAACACTAAACTCAAATTTCCTAATCAAATAAATGGCATCATGAAACATGAGTACATGAATGATATTGAAATTGTGCCTACTAAACCAAATGGCAATGCTGATAAAGAAGGTAGAACACAACCAACGATTAAAGGCAAATATGATTTTGATGTAATTGCCATTCTAATTAGTGTTATATTAACAATAACACCAATAATAATTTGATTGTACTTGTTAATATAATTAATGTAAGGAATACTAGTTAAGATTGTAGGAACTACAATCGGAATGAAAAATAAAATCAAATAACAAATCAAATATTTAATGATTGATTTTTGTAATTTATAAATATTTATTCTTTCTTTTTCAAATACTTTCATGATATTAATTAATTATCTTTCTAATAATTTTAATTTTTTTTGGTTTCGTTGAAGCAATTTTAATACTATTAAGTATATGAGAGGAAATATTGATTTTGTCAATTGGTTTTGAACTATAACATGTTAATATAATTTCACCTTTTTTAATCTTATCGCCTCATTTATGATTTCAGATCATCCCTGCTTGAAAATCAACCTTATCAGTTTTTAAAACTCTTCCAGCACCTAATTGAACACTAATCATGCCAATTGCATCATTTGATACAAAACTTAAATATCCATTACTTGGTGATTTAAATTCAAATTTATATTTTGGTTTAAAATACTTTTTTTTCTTTAAATCATCAATCTTTGCACCCTGAATAGACAACCATTCATAAAATTTATTTAATGCTGCTTTTGATTTAATTATCTTATCAACTTTGTTGTATGCATCTTTATAAGATAAAGAATTATTATTACACATAAAAATAATTGCTGCTGTTTTATAAATAAGTTCTTTTAAATCTTTAGCAGAATTATTATCACAACTTAAGAAATCCTGTGCTTCTAAAACTTCTAATGCATTACCAATATTTCTCCCAAGTGGTTGATCCATACTTGAAACAATAATTGTTAATTTACGATTCATTTTTTTAGCTACTGCTTTTAGATATTTAATAAGTTTTTTGGCCTCAGAATAATTTTTACAAAATGCACCTGAGCCATATTTAACATCTAAAAAAACATGAGTCCCAATTATTGAAAATTTTTTGGAAAGGATTGAACTTGCAATAAGACCGTAATTTTTAACTGTTCCAGTTACATCTCTTAGTGAATACAAGGTCTTATCTGCAGGGACTAAATCTTTTGTTTGTCCAGAAATAAAAATTCTGTATTTCTTTAATTGATTAACCATTTGGTCCTTTGTTAGATTTGTATTCACACCAATTGATTCAAGTTTATCAATTGTTCCACCTGTAAAACCTAAACTTCTTCCTGAAAGCTTAGCAACAGGAATACCTGAAGCAGCAATTATAGGTAATAAAATTAAACTAACTTTATCTCCTACACCACCTGTAGAATGCTTATCAATTATGTTATTACCAACTTTAGTTAAATCAATATGAATTGAATGTGTTCACATTGATTTTGTTAAATAATAGACTTCATCGATTGATAAATCATTAATATAAACTGCTGTTAACCATGCAGAAATTAAATAATCAGGAATAGTTTTATTAACTATTCCTTTAATTACATAATCAATTTCTTCTGCACTTAATTGTTGATGATTGATTTTTTTATGAATTATATTAACAGTCTGAGAGTTCATGTTAAACATATTATGGCAGGGGTGGCAGGACTCGAACCCACAACAGTCGGTTTTGAAGACCGAAGTTCTACCATTGAACTACACCCCTCAAATTGCTATTTCTTATTTTTTAAAGTTGTTTCAATTACAGAAACAAGTTGATCTAAAGTTTGAATTTTAGCTAAAACTTCATCTGAAACATATATTCCTAATTCATTTTCAAGTTTAACAATAACACCAATAATAGATAGTGAATCCAAACCTAATTCTTTTAATGTTTTGTCTTTATTTTCAACAGATAAATCAACTTTTAATTTTTGATCATTTGCAATTTTAATAATTTTATCTAGTATTTTTTTATCCATAGTTTAATGATTATATATATATTATTCATTAACTATTAACATAATGTGAGTTTGATTTGATCATAGTAATAGTAAGAACTATTAGGTAAATTTCATACTACATCAAGTAACAATCCTGAATTATTATTAAATAATTGGTAATTAAATTTAACTTCAAAATTATTAGCATTTGCTTCAAATTTACTTATAGATTTAAATAAGTTTCTAAATTTATTTTTGAAAAAATCTTTTAATTTTGATTCTTCGATATAATGAACATAAACATCATTTTCAAACTTAGCATTAATTATTGAATGAAGGTCATTATTTTCTAATAACCACTTACGCAATTTAAAATGTTCATAATTTCTTCCGCGATTTAACGGTCTTTTATAATCCAATTTATCAAAATCATTATTAATAAGTAAATTTGTTGTTAATAAAGTAAATGAACTCACCAATATTATTGATAAGAAGCATGAAATTAAAATTATTGATTTCTTGTTATTAATCATTTAGATGCTATAGTCCTTAAAATTGGATAAATTATTAATCCAATAATCCTCACATTTAAAATAATCTTTATCTTTAGAATTGCTAAAATTAAAAGGTCTAGTTAATTTAATAACAGCATATTTTCTACTTGTTAATATTTGTAAAGTTATTGTGTAATATCCAATAGCAGATACTGGGATATAAAAACCATTTTTATGACCTATTGTATTAATAACCTCTTTTTTAGAATCATCATATATGGTTGAATATGGATATTCCAAATTAAAAACATTTGGACAATACTGCGGATCATTAACAGTAATAGATAAATTTTTAATTGGACTATTATCAACTGAATAATTAAAACTAATATTGTAGCCTACTACTGTAAAAAAGTCATCAATTTTGATTGAACACAGAAAATTTATTGGATTTGTGCAATCAATAGACTCCTCATTTAATAAATATTTAGCAGTAGAATAATGTGTTTTATATCACTCATTATTCTCAATATGAAATTCATCAGCAATTTTTATCTTCTGATTTTCAACATCAGTGTAATAATTTGTATATTGAATATAATTATTCAAATACAATGAATTAAATTCAGACATAAATGTATCAATTTCATATGAATTATTTTCTAATTCTGCTTGATTAATCACATTTTCATCTATTTTAAAAAATGTACTAAAATTGAATGGATAATTAATAAATTTATGATTAAAAAAATCTGAGGATGATGTATCTATCACAAACTTAACTTTATATAAACTACATGAACTTTTATCGATAACAAATTCAGGAAAATTTGGTGTTTGAGAATAAGAAATTGTTAAATCTGAAATTTGTGAAAAAGGAGTATTGTAATTGATTAAAAAAGTATTTGGTGGCAAATACAAATTATTATTTATGTAATAATTTAAATCAAATTCCCATTTATTTTCCAAAATTTTAATATCACCATTACAGCCTGATAAATATACATATTGATTGTTATTTATAGGATTATGGTCTAACTTTTTCAAATAATATGGTGAACTACAAATGGTCATAAACATCTTCGTAATAATCAAAAAAATTTAAAACAGCTTTTCTTCTATGATCATAATAACAGCTTCTACTATAACCTAATGAAGTTCAATCACATCTTAAAATGTAAAGTTTACGGATAATATCAGCATTATGTGCATCCATTACATTTAAAATTTTATTAATGTAATCTAGGTATTGTCGATATTGTTTTAGATCAATATTTTTGTTAGTCAAATGATTGTTTTTAACTCTGAATGAATAGATACAATATTTTGACATTAGAATTGAAAGTTTCTCTTTTAAGTAATTAAAATTTTTATAATCTCTTTTCATGTTTCCTCCCTATCTCATGAGTATATTGAAAAATTGAGAAAAAAATTACGACTGAATTTAAAATTTTAATTTTACAAAATTTGTAAATTTCGGTTTTTTCAAATATGAGAAAGCTTTAATATCTTTCCCATATTTATAAAAATGATTATTATTCTCTATTTATGTAAATATTTTTTTATGGCGCCTACACGGTCTAATTTTTCTCAGGGCTTAGAACATGTAATTTCAGTAAAATGACCATATAATGAATATTTTGAATATGGTAAATTTGGCATATCAAATTTTTTAATAATATATGATAAGTCAAAGTTAAACACATTATTAACAATTTTGTATATCTTATCCATAGATATTTTATTGGTATTAAAACATTTAATGTTAATTGAACATGGATATTTTGATCCAATATTATAACACATTTCTACTTCCATGATATCAGCAACGCCTGCGGCTACCATATTTTTTGCCACATATCTTGCAATATATGCACCAGTGCGATCAACTTTAGTATAATCCTTGCCACTAAATGCACCACCACCATGGTGACCGATTGTTCCATATGTATCAACCATTAGCTTTCTGCCAGTTAATCCAGTATCACTAAAAGGACCACCAATAACAAAACTACCTCCATTGTTGATATTAAGACTAAAATCCTGGTTTAAACCATATGATGCAACAATTGGTAAAATTGCTTTTTGTTTTACATCATTAAATAGTTTTTTTAAATTAGCTTTCTTTTTATGCTGCAATGAAACAATAATTGAGTCAATACCAACAGGTTTATTGTCTTTGTTATAAAAACATGTAACTTGACATTTAGAATCAAAATTAGCATCTTGTAATTTATTTTGCATAGTCAAAGTATTAACTTTGTGCATAATCTTGCTAGCTAAAACATATGGTAATGGCAAATAATCTTTTGTTTCATTTGTAGCATAACCATAAACAATACCAATATCACCAGCACCAAAGCTATTCTTCTTATTTACATGATGAGAAATTTCTAATGATTGCTTATTAATATTTGACAAGATAGTAAAATCATTTTCATTATAACCTAATGGTAATAGTACATCTCATGCTGCTCTTATTGCATCAACATATGCTCTTGTTGTAATTTCTCCACCAATAACAATTAAATGGTTACTTGCAAACACTTCACAAGCTACTCGGCTATTCTTATCTTCTTTTAAACATTCAGTTAAAATTTTATCAGAAATTTGATCGCAAATCTTATCAGGATGACCAATACCAACTGATTCAGATGTTATTAATGATAAATGTTCTCTTTTATTAATTTGTGTCTTGCCCATACATTACAAGTATAAATATAAATGAATAAATGTTTATATTTTTATATATATAATATACAAGTTGTATTCCTAAGAGTATACAACCGTTTTGTCTGGGTCTTAAACTTAGTATTATCTGATACCTTATGATAAACGAGTCTGATTTTCTATAAGGAGTAAATATGTTTGCAATTATCGAAGTTGGCGGTAAACAATATAAAGTTACCGAAAATGATGAAATATATGTTGAGAAATTAACAAACAAAGTTGGTGATAAAATAAAACTTGATAAAGTTTTAATGGTAAATGATAAAATTGGCACACCATATGTTAAAGATGCATATGTTGAATGTGAAATCTTAAAACAAGGTAAGCAACCTAAATTAACAATTATTCATCACATTAGCCAAAAACATCATACAAGAAAATATGGTCACCGACAACCATATACTAAATTAATTGTTAAAACAATTAAAGGTTAAAATGATTAATGTTATTTGACATAAAAACAGTTTAGTATTGAAGGGGCATGCTAATAGTAATAGTAAAGGAAAAGATTTAGTTTGTTGTGCTGCAAGTGCAATAGTTCAAACTGCAACAACTTGGTTTAATGAAAATGATATAAAAATTAATAAAAATAATAAAATACCATCATTCGAGATTAAATTAAGTAAAATTAACAAACAAAATCAAAAATATCTGGAATTAATCTATCAACAATTAGCATGTTTAGCAAAATTTAATAAGAAATATATATTGTGTAAAAATAAGTAAATGAAGGGGAATAATATGAAATTCAATATCAATAAAATTAATTTACAATTGTTTGCAAGTAAAAAAGGTGTTGGTTCTACTAAAAATGGTAGAGATTCACAACCTAAATTTTTAGGTGCTAAAATCGCTGATGGCCAATTCGCAAAAGCAGGCCAAATTATATATCGTCAAAGAGGAACTAGAGTATTCCCTGGCGCAAATGTAGGTCAAGGTCGCGATCATACATTATTTGCTAAAATATCTGGTGTTGTTAAATATTCAACATTCAAAAATGATAAAAAGAAAGTAGAAGTTTTATCAAAATAAATTAACTTTTTTTAATTTTAAACTTCATCCTATATTTTTTTGCTAATCCACCTTTACTTGTTTCTCTATATGCTACTTTTAAATCCTTACCTGTTTTTAATTCAACATTAACTTCATCATCTAAGGTAAAAATTGCACTTTTTGATCCACCTGCTAATATTGCATGTGTAGCACTAGAAATAGCTCTCATTGCTCCACATCCATTTCTCTCGATACATGGTGATATAACTGCTCCACCAACAGGATCACATGTTAATCCTAAATGATGTTCTATCCCAATTACTGCAGCATATTCGATACATTCAATATCATGTCCATTGATTAAATAATTAAAAGCTGCTGCACCCATAGAAATCGCAACACCTACTTCAGCTTGACATCCTCCTGTTGCTCCAGCTATTGAGCCGTTTGTTTTAAACACATTACCAATTACGCCTGCAACTGCTAAGCAATCAATAATTTTATCATCAGGAACATTTAAACATTTATGTGCATAATAAAATACTCCTGGTATAATTCCAGCTGCTCCTAATGTAGGAGCTGTAACTAATCGACCATGTAGAGAATTTATTTCAGCAACAGCATATCCATACAAAATGGCATTGAATGCAGAATTCTTTTTATATAAATTAGGAAATGATTTACATAATTTATCAAATGGTGTATTTTTTTCAGTAAGGTTTTTCTCAATAATAAAAGTTTTTCGTTTAAATTTCAAACCTTCAAAATTAAACTCAGTTTTATTAGTTAAACCTTCCTCAACAGATGCTTTCATCATTTTTCAAACTTCTGTCAAATATTCATAACCCTTTGGGTCAAAATGTTTAACGTAATCAATCAATGTCTTATTATTTTTACTGCATCAATCCTTAATTTCTTGGAAGTTCTTTTGGGGATAAACATTACTATCAACTGGTGATGGATAGTCAACTATCTCAATACTGCCACCACCAACTGATTTAAAAGTAACTTTCTTAATTAATTTGCCGTCTTTATCATATCCAACAATATCCATTGTATTAGGAAAATCACAAGGTGTTTTGTAATCAAATTTAATATTCGTAGTGATCTTTGAATCAAACGCATTAGATTTATTAAAAGTATCAACAGCTTCTAGTATTGACAAATCAGTTTGGTGTCCCTTTCCAGTTAAAGCAAGTGAGCCATAAAGAGTGACCTCCATTTTTCTAGTGTCAGGAAATTTTTCTAAAAATCATTTAGTAGCCCTAAATGGTCCTATTGTATGAGAACTAGATGGTCCTCTACCTATTTTATAAAGTTCAGTTAATGATTCCATAATGATGTATTAATGTAACAACCTCTCTCTGTATTTATAGTGATTATACCAAATAATTATATAGGGTTTTTTTATAAACGTTATGGTTACATAAATACCACTGAGCTAGAAAAATAGTTTTGAAAATTAATATCTAAAAATATATGAGAATAACAAATGATTAAATTTTTAATCTATTTTGTTCTTGATTATTTTCTTCCTAATAATCTAAACATATTTTTCTTATATGATTCAACACCTGGTTGATCAAAAGGATTTACTTTTAATAGATAAGCACTCATCATTGCTGCATGTGCTAACCAAATAAATAAATATCCATAATGATATTCATCGCCTTTTGATAAAGTAATTAATAAATTATTAACTTTGCCATCCTCGCTATGAGCAGCGATTGTACCTTCAAAAGCTTGTTTATTAATAAAATCAAGAGTTTTTTGATTTAAATATCTTAATCCATCATTATTATCATCAATTTTCAATTTAATATCATTTTTTGAATTTTCAACAAATAATGTTGTTTCAATAAAATTTCTACTACCATCTTGTAAATATTGACCAAGTGCATGCAAATCAGTAGTAAATAAGCTATAAGCCGGATACATAGCATGCTTTTGTTTTCCCTCGCTTTCGCCAAATAATTGTTGTCACTGTGAGCCAATCATTAATAATGTTGGATCATAAACAATAAAATTTTCAATTTGAAACTTTTTTACAACATGGAAATAATGGCGATAAGCTGCATATAAAAATGCAGAATTAATTTTTAAATTTGAACTAGATAAATCATTAATGGCTTTTGTTGCACCTTTAAATAATTTTATTGGATTAATTCCAGCAAGAATCATTGGAAAAACACCAACAGCAGTTAATGTAGAATATCTTCCCCCAATATCACTAGGGATAGGAAATATTGTGTATCCCTTAGCTTGAGCATAATTGTGTAATGTTCCTTTTTTAGGATCTGTTATTGCTACAATAAATTTAACAGCTTGTTCAGAACCTATATTTTCTTCTAGCAATTTTCTAAAGATTCTAAAAGCAACTGCTGGTTCAAGAGTTGTACCAGATTTAGAAATTATAACAATTGCAAATTTTTGCTTTGTTAATTCCTCAACTTCTTGAGAAATAAAATTTGGATGAATATTGCTAATAAAATGCATCTTCATTTTAGGATTATTACCTAATACCATATCAATAGCTGCTTTAATACCAATATATGAACCGCCAATACCAATAACAACAACATGTTTAATTTTGTTGTTTTCTCATTGCTTAGCTTTTTTAATCATTGCACTAAGTAATTTTTGATTCACTACTTCATTAGGTTTTAACCATCCGGTCATTTCACAACCTAATGCAGTTTTGTTGTTTATCTTTTTATGAATATTAGTAACAATTTTTTGGTATTTTTTAATGATGTTACTTTTATTTGCTTTACGATTTACATAGCTTGTATCAAAATCTAACATTTTCTTACCATTTTTTATAAGCATGTATAATATACATTAATTTTAAAACGTTGTAAAAAAAATGATAATTATTTTCAACTATTTTCAAGTTCATTAATGTAATTTTTTAGTATTGGATTAATAACTAAAAGAGTTGAGCAAAATATTATTGTTTCAAAAGGAACTTTTATAGTTTGGACAATAACTCGAGGAATAAAATAAAATAGTAAACCATATTTAGCATATGCTTCAGGATCTGCACCATTGTTAATATATCGAAGATATTCTACTGAAGCTATTGGTCCAAGCAAAAGAGAGAAAAATATTGCAATAACTGAAATTAATGTTAGAGCATATAAGAATAGTAAAAATCGGTTTTTGTTTTCCTTAATATTCTTCAAGTAAATGAGCATAAAACAATTGATAGCAATGAAATAAACAATTGTTAGGGCAACACAAACATATTTGTATGAGTTATAGTAGTCTATAACATTGTTATTTGTTCACAATAATATGCCTGTTAGACAAACTATTACAAAACTGAACAAAATTATTTGTGTAATAAGAAAATCAAAAATTATTTTTTTTCTACCTGCAACTCTTATTTCATATATTGAATGTGTTAGTCCAGAAATAAAACCAACAATGCATTCTTGAATAGCATACATTCAGAACCATTGACCACTAGGTCTTATAAAATAGCAAAGAGTGTCAGTAAACATACCAAAGAATAAACCATGAATAGGACCAAATATCCACCCCATAATCATTACTGGTATTCAATCAAATGAAATAACTTGATTAGTTGCTACAATTGGAACGTTAAAAAAAGTAAATAAAATTCTTAGTGCTAATAAGGCTGCAATAGTAATTAAAAATTTTGTAGTTTTAAAAACATGATATGGATATAATGGAAATAGAAATTTTAAAAAAACCTCACGCCTTTTTAATTTAATACCAGGAGAGTAAAACTCTGAATTATTACTATATTTCATATCATTAATTCTTAGGTTCTGAAGCAGTTGTATTGGTTTTATCAGGAGTTAAATCAATTGGTTTTTCATTAACAACATTATTGATTTCATCAAATAATAGTTTTTGAATCTTTTCTTCATCTTGCTTTGGTTTAAAATACAAAGTAATAGCACCAACAATTATGCATAAGAAACTAATTGCTAGCAGTGTAGCAATAGCAATTGACATCAAAAACACACAATTTTTTGTGAGATCATCATAATCAGAACCATATGAATCAATGTAATGAAATATTGGTTTTTGTCCCATTACAGGTCATACCATATATACAGAGAAAATAGAACTAAATACCATTGAAAATACGACATACCATGAAATTACGGTATATATAGCATTTTCAGATGGTTTTCTGTGAGCTTTTTTGGCATTTATATAGGGAATAATGTTAATTATTCCAAAGTAAGCAAAGCTTAAACTAAAAATAATTAAAAATATAGGATTTCAATAACCAAACTCAATATTTTGATTATTGCTTGAAATAATTCCAGTAGGTTTATTTGCAATAATAAACCATGTAACTGCTAAAAATAATAATGCAAATGTGAATAGAAACATTAAACAAGAATAAACAATTTTCATTACTTTTACAATTTTTGGCTTTGATGTAAAAATAAATATTTCATCATTTCTAAGTTTTTCACGAATTCTTTCTTGTGCAGATTTTAGCACGAATGGATTAATATTTCTAAAGTTTTCATTAAAAGTATTTTCTCATGTGGTACCTGAAACACTTGTGTTAATTATCTTAGAATCATTATTGTCAATCTTAATATTTTGGATCTTATCAGGAGAAGCTAAAGCTTCATCAAGATCAAAATGAAGGATATTTTTAGCATAGATTTTTAAATAATTAGCATAATCAATCATTTCATCTTTATCTTTAAATGTTAACTTATCTTTTAAATTTAATTTGTTGGATAAGCAATAGCCATTATATTTATCAACCAAATCATGTAGATTATCTTTTTTAGCTTTTTTTGAACTTAAAAAATAATTTAAAATTAATAGTTCGTTTTTTATTATTTTTTGGAAATTCTCTGAACTTTTTAAATATTTAACACATTGGTTATTATTCAGCATAAATTCCAAGTATTTAGTAATTTTCTTTTCAATATCTATACTTTTAGGTTTTTTATTTTCCATGATTAATTCTCCATGATCAACATTTTAATACCAATGTCACCAATGACTAAATTATTCTTAATATTATATTCTAATAATATTAATGAATTTAATAACTTTTTGATCTTTGGTAAGGTAGTATTCTTTAAGATTTTTAAATTAGTCATAATTTTATATTGACTAATTCCTAATACTTTTTGAGCATTGTAAACATTATTATTGTTTATTTCTAGATATATTTTTTGCAGTTTTAAATCAAACAACTGCATTCCCATAACCTGGATGCATGTTATTGGTTGAATTTTTTTCTTTAATAAACTATCAAATAGTTTTAGAGCCTCTTGTTTTTTATTTAAAAGAATGAAATTAACTAAATCATAAATTGTGTTATTGGTATTTTGGGCAACTAGACTATTTATTGTTTGTTCATTAAAATCATTGTTTAATGAATAATTAGATGCTTTTTGCACTTCATTGATAATTAGATATGGATCATTAGCTAGAGCATTGACAAAATTAATTTTAGTAGTCTCACAATCAAAATTAATTGGATATGTTTTTAATAAATCATTAACTAATTTAAATTTATCTTTATCATTTAGTTTAGTTGCTTTAATAAATTCAACATTTTTGTTAGTTATTAATAATGGGTTAAATGAATCTTTACTTCTAGCAACATGAATACAAATGATTTCATCATTTGAGTTTAACAAATCTTTAATAAACTCAGTCGCTTTTTTGGTTTTATTAGTTAAAAAGGTTGCATGATCAATTAAATAATTATTTTCATTTCCGCTATCTAGTAAACTAATTTGATTGATTGATGATAATATTTGCTCATAATCATCATCAAAATCAAATTTTTGTTTAAATCTTAAATTATTAATAACAAACCACGCATAAGATTTAGCAATTTCATATGTGTTTCCATAGATTATTTTCATAGCAAATGCTGTTATAATAATTAATTAAATCATCATTAATGATTCTAAAGCAGGAGGTGTAAATTTACCATTCCATAGTATTACATAACTTCCTAATGGAATTGCAACTAGAATAAATACTAATCCTAATATTAGACAAACTCATAAGAAAACATGGAATTGTCTTGAACGATAGACACCATTAATACCAACCATAACTGTGATCAATAAGTAGAGTAATGGTAAAACTACTATACCCATAGCCATACCAGAGAAAATATTGCTACATAATGCTGTAGTCTTGAAACTTTGTAAATTTCACATACCTTGACTTGATGCATTGTGTTGTTCAATACATATAACAGTTAATAATGAAATAGCAGCACCGACAATGATGAAAATAAGCAAACTACATATTGTCCAAATGATATGCATAGTATGATCGTTTCTTAATCATGTATCAACTTTAATTGAAAAATTACTATTAGATGGAATTGGGACGTGTCTTTTCTTTGTTTTTTCAAACTTTTGGAAATCAACACGCTTATCTTCTTCACGGACTGAACCTAATTTATTTGATGATTTATCAATAGTAATATTGGTATCAATTTGAGAAAGAGGATCCTTGCTTGGGTCAAAATCATTTTCAAAACTACCAATATTTTTGTTTACATCAATTGATTCATTATGAATTGATTCATTATTAACTTTAAATCCAAGAGAACTATCTTCTCCTTTTTTGCCATCCATATTCTTATCTGAATCTTCAGAAATTAATTTATCTTGTTCGTTATCAGACATATTTTGTTCTACTTATTAATTTTACTTAATATTGACTCTATTTTTAAATTATTATCAATTGTCTCATCTTTATGAAAAACTACCTGTGGAGCCCTATAAAGATTTGACTTATTGGCAATAGCAGTACGAAACACACCTTTAGCAGTATTAAGCTTATTAACAATATTATTAATTTTACTACGATCTCAATAATCTACATAAACATCTAAAAATGAATTATCACCACTTAATCTTACATATGTAAAACTAACGTTCTTTAGTTTTTCATCAATAATTTCATATTTAAGTGTATTGTTCAGAATATTCAACATTAAAGATTCTGTCTGAAGATGTTTATATTTTCCTTTTGCGTTTGATGACATAATTATTTCTTTTGCACTATTTTATAACTTTGAATGATGTCACCAATTTGAATATCATTTTGATTTTCTAGAGTTATTCCGCATTCTTTACCAGCAGAGCAACTATTGATGTCTTCTTTTATATGACGCATTGAAGCAATTTTTGTTTTGTATACTACTACACCATCACGAAGTAAACGGACATTATCACTTCGATGCATTTCACCAGATGTAACAATACAACCACCAATAACACCGATTTTAGTATGCTTTCAAATATTTTTAATTTCTGCTTCGCCTGTATCCTCGTCAACATATATAGGATCAAGTTTACCTTTCATTATGTTTTGAATTTCTTCAGCTAAACGGTAAATAATATCAAAACAGTAAATTTGAACTCTTTGATAATTAGCTAAATCTTTAATTGTTTTAATTGGTTTAACATTGAAACCAATAATAACACCATTACTTGCTTTAGCAAGTTCAGCATCAGATTTAGTAATTCCACCAGTAGCCGCACGAAGAATAACTAATGATACACCTTCAACACTTATTTTTAATAAAACGTTCTTAATTGCTTCAAGTGAACCATGAACATCTGTTTTTAAAATGACCACTAATCGCTTTGTATTTAATTTAGCATCTTTAGATAAGATATCGTGTTCAGAATTTAGCATTTTAATTTGGTGTAAGCGAATTTTTTCAGCAATTTCTTTAATTTCTTTTTCATTATTGCTTATGACAAAATGATCGCCGGCAAAAGGAACAACATTTAAACCAGTAACTTTAACAGGTTGCGAAGGTTTAGCGATTTGAATTTCTTTATGATTTTCGTCAAACATTGCACGAATTCGACCAAAACTACTACCGGCAATCATTATATCGCCTTTTACAATGCTACCGTTTTTAACAATAACCGTAGCAACAGGACCTAAACCTTTATCCAAACTAGATTCAATTACAACGCCTAAACCCAAACGATTTGGATTTGCTTTTAATTCTAATATTTCACTTGTAGCGATAATTGCTTCAAGCAATTTATCAACATTTTGTCCTGTTAATGCACTACCTTTAATGGTAATTATATCTCCACCTCATTCTTCGCAAGTTAGGTTTTGATCAGATAATTGTGATAATACTGCATCGGGATTAACATTTGGTTTATCACATTTGTTTATAAACACAATAATTTGTACTCCAGCTGCTCTTGCATGATCAATTGCTTCTTGTGTTTGTGGTTTTATACCATCATCAGCAGCAACCACTAAGACAACAATGTCAGTTACATTAGCACCACGTGCTCGCATTTCAGTAAATGCAGCATGTCCGGGGGTATCAATAAATGTTATTTTATTGTTTTTATAAGTTATTTGATAAGCACCAATAGATTGAGTAATACCACCAGCTTCACCTTTAACAACGTTAGTTTTACGAATGAAGTCTAATAATGTTGTTTTACCATGATCAACATGCCCCATTACTGTAACAATTGGTGGACGTGGCATCAACAATTTTTCATCATCTTTAACTTCTAAATTTGTTAAAATATTAGTTTCATCAATATTGGTTCTTTTTTCAAAATCATAGTTATATTCTAAACATAATTCGCCAATTTCATTTTCATCCAAAAGCGAATTGATGTTTTTCATTTTTCCTTTTAAAAAGAAATATTTAATAATCTCTGTTGAGGTTTTGTTTAATTTTGATGCAATTTGTTCAATTGTTAATGGACCAGAAAAAATGAAAACACCATTTTTAATTCCAGTATCAACTTTTTTAAATTGAGCTTTTAGATTAATGGTTTGTCTAGTATCTACTTTTTTAAACTTTTTATTTTTCTTATTCATTGCATCACCTCCATTCACTCAAGTAAGTTAAAAAAATTATTTCTCTTCGTATTCAAATTCTAATTCATCATCATCTTGCTCACGATTTTCATTTTCTTGTGACAATTCATCAAGAATTGATTTAGTATCTGAATTTTTAAATTGCTCTAAAATAGATTCTTCTTTCGCATCTTTATTATTTAGATTAAAAGATTTTAATTTTGATGGTTTACGGTGGGTCTTAGGCTTTTTTTGTGTTGTTTGTTTGCCAATATTTAATTCAAGATCATTAATTGGTGAAGATTGTTGTCTCTCTTCATTATTAGCTTTTAGCTGTTCAAGCATATCTTCTTTATTTTCTGATACTTTCTTAGTTACATTTACTACTGATGATGAATCAGTAGAATCACTTGAATCACCCTCATCATAATTAAAACTATCAATCTTATTTAATAATGAAATTGTTGAATCAATTTTTGTTTCTTTTTTGCGAGTTTTATTGGTTTTTTCATTACTTGCTATATTTGTTGATGGAGTATTCTGTATTAAATCGTCCATTTGTTTAGTTGGTTTGTTAAAACCACTCATTGAATAATCATTGTTTCAACGATTTTTTTCAAGAACACGATCAAATTTCCTTTGTCTTAATGATTTAATTTCTAAATGATTGTATTGAATATCATCATATTTAGCATCCTCTGGAGTTCTAACATCAACATCAGCCTTTAATAATTTAGCAACAAGTTGAATGTTTTGTCCTTTTTTACCAATTAATAGTGCTAATTGATCGCCAGGAACAATTATTATTAATTGCTTCTTATGTTCATTGGTTTCCTCGCTAACAATTTTATAACCTTTAATAAGTGCTGGTGAACATACATCAATTAAATATGATCCAAAATTATCTGAATATTCGATAACTTCAATTCTTTCACCAGAAATAGCATTACTAATAGCTTGAATTCTTGATCCACGTGCACCAATAACACTACCACAAGGCTCAACACCTGGTTGATGAGAAATTAGAACAACTTTTGTTTTAAATCCAGGAACACGAGCAATATCAACAATTTCAATAAGTTTCTCTTGAATTTCTGGAACTTCAAGAGTTAATAATTCTTTAACCAACCTTTCATCAGCACGGGACAAAATAATAGGTCAACCTGATGATTGCTGTTTTACTTCTTTGATCAAGAAATTATATTTGTGACCAGGAATTAGTCTTTCGCCAGGAATACTATCACGCATAGACATGAAACCATATTGACCTTTTTCTAAATTAACAAAAATACCGTGATCATCTTTTTCAACTTCAGCATTGATTATTTCACCAACACGATCTTTTCATTCATTAAAAATTTCATTATTGGCTTCAACAGTAATTCTTTGTTTAAAGATTTGCATTATATGATTAACTACCTTCTTTGGCAATTTATCAAGTTGAATTGGTTGACTAACTGTATCACCAAGTTTAACTTCTTTGTCAACGTTTAAATGTTTATAATAATCCTTTGCGTCTTGTAATGACATCTCGCAATAATCATTCAATTCTTCGGATTCATTTACTATAGTATACTGTCGACATACTTTTAAAATCTCATTATCAATGTCAAGATCAACATTGATGATTTCTTCTGGATATTCCTTTACATATGCTTTTGAAATTGCTTCATTTAAAGCATCAACTACACCATCAAGTGGTATTTTCTTTTCATCGGCGATTAGTTTAATTGTTGAAATTAATTGTTTACCTAATTGATTCATGTTACTCCTAATTAAAATATAAGGACGACACTCTTTAAAGTGTCGTCCTTTTCTATATACTATACAAATTCATTTAAATAAATTGAAAAAATTTTTTATTTGTGTGGAATACAACAATAACATTAATGGCATTCTTTGCAAACATACTAAAATTTACAAGAGAAGAATAAGAACAACTAAAAAACACAGGATTAACTGTGTTTTTTATAAAAATTAATATTTCTTTTTACTTCTATATCTTGCAGCTGCTTTTTGTTTTTCTTTAGCTTTTAAACCTGGACGTAAATAATATTCATGAGCACGAGCAATTTTTCTGGTTTCAACCATGATACGTGTAAATTTCTTCATCGCATCATTTAAATTATCATCTTTAACTATTACTTTTGCCATTCCTATTCACCTCCATTCATTAAAGTAGTCATATTATATCTTTTAATTGAATCAATGTTAGTATATTTTAAATGTAGGCTACTTGCAATTTCTTTATTTGTTAAACAATGATTGTATGTCATTATTGCATTTTTAAATTTATTATCACTTAATATTAATTTATCAGCTTTTAAATTGGTAGCAATTTCTAAAAAGTTTTTAGTATTTAAATTGCTGATAATTTCTGAAGCTTGTTTTGGGAGCATGTCATACATATCTTCAATGTTAATATGGTTAACACCATTAAATACAGTACTTGGTTTATTGATTATTGTTGGTTTAATTTCGGTAATACTTGCAAATCCTGTCTCAGCAGCAAGATTAACATATGCACTACCTAACGGCATAGAAGCAACCATATCTTTAGTAATTCTTAATGATGTTTTAATTGTTGGAAATTGACTCGTAACAATAAAAATATTCGCATCTTTAACTTTGTCACATAAATTATCATAATTAGCCTCAATAACATTAAAATGACACTTATGCGAATCAGCTAATTTCTGTAGTTCTTTTGTTGTTTTCAATTCATGCGCTAAAGTAGCATCATTTTCTAAATAAGTTACATTATATCCGCTAGCTAATGCTGATTTGGCAACATAGTATCCCGAATATGAATAATTTAAAATTAAAACATTGTTTTCAGGTGATTTTGCTTGGCTGCGCTTTTTCATTTTTTTTGCATAGTCTTGCGAATTTTTATATTCTTTAATTTGCTTTTCAATCAAAGCCAATATATTTTCTCCCTTTATTTGTTCTATTGGCAAAAGATATTCGTAAACATTTTTAGAATTAATTGTTTCAATAGCAATAGTGGTTAATCCTTTTTTTAATGCTAGAAATAAATTTTTTGGGTTATTAACTAAATACATAAAACCTCATAAAATTTGACTAGGAGATAATAACTTAATAATTTTTTTATCTTTAGGAAAATCAACAAAAGAAAGAATGTTAATTGTTTTAATAAATTCAGGAGTTAATTTGTCAATAATTTCTGCTCCAGCATTAATGTAATCATTGATTGAATAATCACATAAGTTTGTTGTATTATTTGTTACATAAACTTGAATCCCATTAGTAACAAGTTTGTTTACATCTTTTGGAATTAATGAAACACACTTTGAATTCTTATTAGATACAACTAATATTTTCATATGGTATGTTAATTATAATATAAAATAATATTTGATTATATTTGTGCTAGGGGATCAAAATGACTAACTCAAATTCTAAAATTACTATTGATTGTTTAAGAGCACTATCACTTGATCAAATTGCTAATGCTGAGTCTGGACATCCAGGTATTGCTTTAGGAGCTGCTACAACTTTTTACACCTTGTTTAAATATCATTTAAATATCAATCCAGATACACCAGATTTTTTTGATCGTGATCGTTTTGTTGTTAGTGCTGGACATGCAAGTTCATTATTGTATGCAACAATGTTATGTGCAGGATACAAAAATATAAATATCAATGACTTAAAACGATTTCGCAAATTAGGTTCAATCACTCCTGGACACCCTGAACCAAATTTACTTCCTGGAATTGAAATAACTTCTGGGCCTTTAGGTCAAGGCATTGCGGCTGCTGTTGGTATGGCGATTGCTGAAAGAAAACTAGCTTATATGTTTAACAAATATGGAAGAGTTATTGATCACTATACTTATTGTTTTCATGGAGATGGTTGTTTACAAGAAGGTGTTGCATATGAAGCAATCAATCTTGCAGGAAATCTTAGATTAAATAAATTAATTTTGTTATATGATTCAAATAAAATTCAACTTGATGGTAAAGTAGCTGATTCTACAACAATGGAAGTAAAAAAATTCTTTCATGCGTGTGGTTGGAATCATATTTATGTTAAAAACGGAAATAATGTGAATCAAATCAAGAAAGCTATTAGTGCAGCTAAATGTTCGTCAAAACCGACAGTAATCCAAATTAATAGCATCATTGGTTATGGTTCGCCAAAGGCTGGATTAAATACATGCCATGGTTCACCATTTACTAAAGAAGAAGTTAGAATTATGAAAAGAAATTGAAAATATAATTATCCACCATTTTCAGTTCCTGATTCTGTTAAATCGGATTTTACTACTTTTATAAACAAGCGTGGAAGTAAAAAATTAATTAACTTCTATTCTGAAGTAAACCTTCTTGAAAAGAGAGATATTACTCTTTACAATTTGTTAATTAAAATTATTAATTCACAAATTGTTTTTGATTCAAATTGATTTAAAAATATCAAATTCAAACCAAAAACAGCTACAAGACAAATTGTTGGTGAACTTATAAATATTTTGGTAAAAAACATTCCTACACTTCTTGTTGGTTCTGCAGATGTAAGTAGCTCAACTAAAATCGGTTCAAGTAATATGAGTGCATTTTCCTCAATGAATTATGGCGGTCAAAGAATTAATTATGGCGTCAGGGAATTTGCAATGGCAGCAATCGCAAATGGGATTTCTGCTCATGGAGGAATGAAAGCTATCGGCTCCACATTCTTACCATTTATGGACTATAATAAAGCAGCTATTAGATTAGCTGCTATTGGTCATATTCCATCAGTCAATATTTATAGTCATGATAGTATTACTGTTGGTGAAGATGGTCCAACACATCAACCTATTGAACAAATAAGTTCTTTAAGATTAATTCCAAACCACTATACATTTAGACCATACAATGTAGCTGAAAGTATAGAGGCATTGAAATTTGCTATTAATTCAAAAAAATCACCTGTAACAATCATTACATCACGTGGTGGGTTTGAACAGATCGAGGTCGATTCAGAAAATATAAAAAAGGGTGCATATCTTATTTCTCCTTCTTCTACTGATAAATATAAACTAACAATCATTGCTACGGGTAGTGAAGTTGCAACTGCCATTAATGTGCAAGGATTATTGAAACGCAAACACATCGATTCTCGTGTTGTTTCTGCACCATGCTTAGAACTATTTGAAACTCAAAAAAAACAATATATTAGTCACATTTTAGGAGATAAACCAGTTGTATCAATTGAATTTGGTGTCACATCACCTTGATATAAATATGCTGATTTATCAATTGGTATTGATCAATTTGGCTGTAGTGGTAATGCCAAAGATGTGGTAGATCATTTTGAATTAACACCACAAAAAATTGTTTCAAGAATTATTAATTCTTCAATATTGAAGAAGAAAGGTAAAAATTAATTATGACAAGCGGAAAATGAATTGGAATATTAGTAGCAGTATTTATTGCTGCAATTATCATAGGTATCATTATTGGTTTTAAAATTGCCAAGAGAGTAACTCAAAAACAATTGCAAGAAAATCCACCTATTACTGAGGAACAAATTCGTGCTATGTACGCTCAAATGGGAAGGAAACCAAGTGAGCAACAAATTCGCCAAATTATGAATAACTTTAAGCGTAAAGTTGACGAAAAATAATAATGGCGAAGTTTATTAAATCTGCTAATAGTATAAGTGATTGAATTGATGATGACGTTGATGAGATTGCCTTAATTGGTCGTAGTAATGTTGGTAAATCATCATTAATAAATGCTTTGGCAAAGCAGAAAATTGCAATTACTTCTAAATCACCTGGAAGAACCCAATCAGCTAATTTTTATGATTTTGGTAAATACCGTATTATTGACTTACCTGGATATGGTTATGCTAAAGTAAATAAAACAAAAAAGAATGATCTAATTAATATTATTGATGACATCTTTAAATACCGCAAAAATATTTTTGCGTTCTTTCAAATTTGTGATGCTAATGTCATAACTGAAGAAGATGCAAAATTTCATTTTTATATAAACAAAAAATTTGCAAATAACTTTGTTGTACTAAATAAAATAGACAAACAAAATATGAAACTTTATTTATCAAAACTAGATAAAATTTCTAATTACTTAAATATTGATAAAAAACATATTATTTTTGTCAGTGCAGCAAAAAATAAAAATATTGATTTATTAAGAAAAACAATAAACGATTTACTTAAATTTTAAAATCTTTCATATTAATATATGAAATGAATATTAATCATAAGATTAAGATTTTAACTTCAATAATTTTTGTATTAACTAGTTTAATCTTAATTATCATTTTTGGCATAAAAATAGAAATAATCAGATCAAATATTGTAATTAGTGATGGAACATCACAAATAGTTCTTACAAACATAAAAATTCATAAATATTTACAAAAGCAACCAGAAACAAAGACCTATCTAATAAAGGATATTAATAAAACTATTGATGTTAAATGTTCTTTAATCTTTAGTCATAAAGTAGATGATAATTATAGCTACTATTGCATTTTATTAGATGGTAGTCAACTTTCACAAGGGATATACAACACTAATATAAACTTTGGTCAAGTTATAATGTATGAATATTTTGTATATTTTAACTAATATATAATATTTTCATGCTGAAGCATGAGATAACATTGTGATATAAACCAACATATCTAAATAAAAGCGTTGTTTTGTTAACAAACATTGCTAATAAAATAATTGTAAATGAATTAAATATTAAAGATGATTTATTTTTTGATGTCATTATTGTTAGTAATGAACAAATTAAAAAAATAAATAGTAAATTTCGTCATATAAACAAAGAAACTGATGTTATTTCTTTTGCATTAAGGGATTCAAATAAATCGATTAAGGTGAATTTGTTGGGAGAAATATATTTAGCTCCAGATTATATCCATAATATTACAAAAAGTAACTTTAAAAAAGAATTTATCTTGACATATATTCACGGTGTATTACATCTTTTATCATATGATCATAAGAATAAGAAACAACAGAAAAAAATGTTTGATTTACAGGATAGAATATTAAGACAAATTAAATTTTAATCATGAATAAGAAATATGGAACTGTAGTTATTACTGGTAAACCTAATGTTGGTAAATCAACATTAATTAATACTCTTGCCAAAAAAGAAGTTGCTATCATTTCTAAAAAACCGCAAACTACAAGAAATCAAATTAATTATATTTACCAAGATGATAAAAAAGAAATAGCATTTATTGACACCCCGGGTTTCCACTTCCCAAGAAATAAACTTGATGATTATTTAAATTTGCAAATTAAAAATTCATATAAATATGCAAATATTGCATTATTAATTATCGATGTAACTAGAGAAATCAATGATGAAGATTTGGAAATAATTAAGATGATTAAAAATTTCGGTGTAAATAATGTTATTCTGGTTTTTAATAAAATTGATTCTGCTAAAAAATTCAATATAGAAAGTTATAAGGATAAGATTGACAAATTAATCAAAATAAATGATCAGATTGAAATTAGTGCATTGAAAGGAACAAATATTAATCTATTAATTGACACCATTAGCAAATATTTAACTAATGATCCACTTGTTATAAAAGAAACAAATTCTGATAATTTCATTATTAGCGAGATAATTCGTGAACAGATTATTAAAAATCTCTACCAAGAATTACCTTATGCATCTTTTGTATGTATTAGAGAAAAGAAATATGATCAAAAAAGTAATGTTTTTGAAATCTATGCAGATATTGTTGTAGAAAAAGATTCACAAAAACCGATTGTTGTTGGCCATAATGGATCAATGATTAAAAAAATTGGAACTAATGCAAGAATTAAATTAAATGATTTTTATGATTGTAAGATTGTTCTCCATTTATTTGTTGTTGTTAAAAAAGATTGAAGAGATAATGAATCTGTATTAAAAGATGGTGGCTATATCTAATGTCAGAACAAATTATCAAAGGCTACATTGTTAAAAAAAATAATTATCAATTAAATGATGAAATCATCACTATTTTGGACGAAAACGGTTGACTAATCTCGTTTATTTCCTTAGGTAGTAGGAAAATAACTAGTAAAAATGGCCGTAATTTATTTTTAGGGAACTATTGTGAATATGAAATATTCATGTCAAGAACTGAAAATAAATTAAGTCGTCTAAAAAAATGTCATGCTATAAAACAAATGAATTGAAGAATGTCTAATATTGAGCCATTTAATTTGCTTTGTGAATGTATTAATAAAACAAATACAAATGGTAGGATAAATTACATTTTTTGAACAAAACTTTTAGATTTAATTTTAAAAAATGAATACTCATTAAAACAATTAAATTTAATTATTATGCAAAAGTTTTGCATTCTAAATGGTATTACATTGGAGGTTAACAAATGTATTATTTGTGGATCAAGGATGTTAAAAACAATTAGTTTTAAAAAACATGGTATGGTTTGCAACATTCATTATGATCCAAAAGTTGAAAAAGCCTATACTCTAGAAGAAACAAAGCTATTTCATTATCTATTTAATAATGAATATAAAAAAATTGGAATGTTTGCTCCTAGTTTTGATTTTGCAATTAAGCTTTTAAAAGAATATATTGATATAAATCTTGGGATTAAATTAGATACTTTATTTAAATATTAACTATTTATTAGCTTTAAAATTTTTCTTATTTAATTCCAAAAGTTTAGTAACAATTTTATCATTTAACAAATATTGACTAATGCTATTCAAGATTGATTGATCTTTCAATAATTCATTAGTATCAAGATTTAATTTTCTTGACGAATCAATTATCTCTTTTTCTACATCTTGTTGAGTAACTTTAACATCTAACTGCTTAATTAATTTAGACATTCCTAAATTAAACTTAATAGCATCACTTGCATGTTGATGAATTTTTTTATTGAAATCATCCATAGATTTAAAACCTAAATCAACAATTGCATCTTCAAGTTTTTTATTAAATTGGTTTTTTGCCCTTCGAATATATTCTTCTTTTAAAGCATTAACTTCAGCATCAATGTAATAATTAGGAAGATAATCAATTTTGACATTCTTCATAATGAAATCATTAACTGTTTTTATTAATTCTTGGGTTTTAATTGATTTCTTAACTCTTATGATTTCTTTTTTGAAATAGTTTTTAAATTCTTCTTCGGTTTCAACATTTTGAAGATTAAACTTTGATAAATAAGCTTTATCTAATTTAGGGAAAGTAATGCTACTTATATCTTTAATTAACAAATTGAATGTTGCTTTTTTATTGCGGTATTCTTCAGCAGGATAATCTTTTGGAAAAACAACTTCAATAGTTTTTTTCGCTCCTTTTTTTAATCCAATCATTTGTTCTTCAAAACCAGAAATAAATTGACCTGAGCCAATTTCTAATTGATAATCATTAGCTTTGCCACCTTCAATAGGTTTACCATCAATGAAACCTTCAAAATCAAACTTTACCATATCACCTTTGGCTATTGTGTCATCTTTTTTTGCTGATAACATTAAATCATTTTTAATAGCGTTTTTCAATTCAGCAGTAATTTCTTTCTCACTTGCTGTTGGTTCTTGATAATTAAAATTAATCTTATCATAACCATTTAATTCAATAGTTGGTAGTTTCTCAAAAATAAAAGATAATGTGATATTGCTATCATTAATTGTTTTTAAATCAACTTTTAATGAGCCAACAATAATATCTTCATATTTATGAGATTCTTCTTTAATAAATTTATTTACAATTTCATTAACAAATTTATCAAGTGTAGAAGATATTACTTGATTAATTGTAATTGATTGATCAATTACCTTTTGAGGTGCGTGACCCTTTCTAAATCCTGGAATAGCAATGTTTTTTGCTAATCGCTTCTTAGTTTTAGATAATTCATCAACTCAATTCTTTGAATCTGGTTGAATTGTAAGAATAACTTTATTATTTTCTTTTTTAACATCAGTGATTTTCATATGTAAGTATTATTATATTAAGAGTTTAAATATCTTTTTATTTTATTAATTGCTTCTAAAACATTGGGACTTTTCAATAAATGAGTTATTTTTTTTATTTTTTCAAGGTCTAAATCCCATCATTTAATATTATTTAATTCATTAATGATTTTCTTACTAAATCTATACTTAATGATTTTGCAAGGGTTACCAACAGCAATTGCATAGTCAGGAATATTTGAACCAACAGTACTATTTGCTCCAATAATTGCACCATTACCAATTTTAATTCCGGGTAAAATAGTAACATTTTGACCAATTCAAACATCATTGCCAATAATGATGTTACCCTTATGAACAAATGCCTTATCATTAGGTCTTGATTCATTTCAGTCATCAAAAATATAAAATGGGAAAGTTGAAATACAATTCATTTCATGATTAACATCATTTAATAAGAATCTAACATTTTTACCAATTTGGCAGAATTTTCCAATGATCAATTTATCATTAAAATAACCATAGTTGCCTACAACATTATTTTTAAAACTTGATTCACTTATATATGTAAAATCACCAATACTAATTCTTTTATTAGTATTTACATTTTTAGGATAAATAACATCATAATGGTTTTTAACGGGATGAATAATATTAGGATTTGGTAATTTATCTTTAGCCATAGATCTAGTTAATAAAATTGATTTTAAACTTAAAAGCATTCCTATTAAAATAGTTCTCAAGGAATATCTTAGAAAAGTTTAAATCATTATTGATTGAGGATCTAATTAAATTTAATAAATCATAATCCAATTTATTAATTTGCTTGACATACAAATAATAATTAGTTTTTTTATTAACTAATAGATCATCCCTTATTTGTGTAAGATTGTATACATATTTATTAATAAATTCTGTTCATGAACATAAAAATGTATAAGTCTTAGTTTTCTTATTTTTAAATCGTAACTCCTTGATAATTAAATAAAATGACATTGATAATAGTATATAATCTTTGGAAAAGATTATATAAATAATTTTAAACACAAAAATTATTTACTATACCATATATATATAATAAACGGTAGTCTATGAAAGATTTAAAACAAGAAATAATAGTTAACCATCTAAAAAATTATGGATTTGTATATCCTTGTTCTGAAATTTATGGTGGTATAGCAAATGGTTGAGATTATGGTCCATTAGGTGTTTTATTAAAACAAAATATTAAAAACCTTTGATGAAAAGAATATGTAACTACTCAACCTAATGCTGTTGGTATTGATAGTAGTATTATTTTAAATCCCACCGTATGGCAAGCTAGTGGTCATTTAAAAAATTTTAATGATCCATTAATTGATTGCAAAGATTGCCATAATCGTTTTCGTGCTGACAAACTAATTGAATCAGCAACAAAAATTTCAGTTTCTGAAAATACTCCATATAGTGAAATTGAAAAAATAATAAATGAAAATCATATTAAATGTCCAATCTGCGGCAAACAAAATTGAACAAACATTAGAAATTTTAATTTAATGTTCAAAACATATCTTGGTGTTATTTGTAACGAAAAAAATGAAGCTTATTTAAGACCGGAAACTGCACAGGGTATATTTACTAACTTTATGAATGTTCAGAGAACATCAAGGATGAAATTACCATTTAGTATTTGTCAAATAGGTAAAGCATTTAGAAATGAAATTACTCCAGGAAATTTTATTTTTAGAACAAGGGAATTTGAACAAATGGAATGTGAATATTTTACTTTCCCAGAAAAGGCTGATTCATTATTTAATGAACAATTAGATAAAATTCAACATTTCATAAAAAATATTATCCACCTAGACTCTAAAAATTGGAGATTAAAAGAGCATAGTAAGAATGATTTATCACACTATTCTTCGCGCACTGTAGATATTGAATATAAATTCCCTCATGGTTTTAGTGAATTATGGGGAATAGCTAATCGCCGTGATTATGATTTAAAATGTCATGCAAATACTTCAAAGAGCAATATTTGATATCTTGATGAACAAACAAATAAGAAGATTATCCCATATGTAATTGAACCATCATTGGGTGTAGAAAGATTATTCTATGCAATTTGTTGTGATTCATATGAGGAGCAAGCTATGAAAGATAACGATCCAAGAGTAGTAATGCATTTAACTTATGATCTTGCTCCTTATAAAGTTGCTATTTTGCCACTTGTTAATAAATTACAAAAAGATGCATTAAAGATATTTAATAGTATTATTGGAGAAAATATTTCTGCTATATTTGATACAAGTGGTTCAATTGGTAAAAGATATCGTCGCCAAGATGCAATTGGTACACCTTACTGCATAACATTTGATTACGATTCATTAAATGATAAATGTGTAACAATAAGAAATCGTGATACAATGAAACAAGAGAGGATCAAGATTTCTAATATTATCCAATACTTGGATAAGAATAAAATATAATCAAATGATCAAAAATACTAGTCTTACAGATTTAATTGAAGATATTAAAAATAGTGCCAACATTGTAGATGTTATTTCTCACTATATCTCATTAAAGAAAAAAGGATCTAGTTATTTTGGATTATGCCCATTCCATCCTGATACACATCCTTCACTTTCAATTTCACCAAAGAAAAAAATTTGAAAATGCTTTGTTTGTGATGCAAAAGGCGATGTTTTTAGTTTTGTATCTAAGTATGAAAAAATTACATATTTAGATGCTGTTAAAAAAGTTGCTGAAATAATTAATTATGATTTAAGCGGTTTTAATTTTGCTAGTAAAAACACTAAATCATTATCAGCAGTTGATAAAAGATTGGTTGAAGCCAATGAATGTGTTAACGAATTTTATATTGGTTTACTATACAATGATGAAAACAAACAAGTACTAGATTATTTAAATAAACGTGGCCTAAATGATGAAATAATTAAAAAATTTTCCATTGGTTATGCGATCAATGATAAACATAAAATAATTGATTGGTTAACTAATAAAAATGAAATGTTTGGTAAAAATTTACCAAAAAATAAAATATTCAATTTGCAAGAACTATTTGATGCTGGGATTGTTACTGAAACAAATGATAATTCTACAATTGCTTTTTTAACTAATCGTATTACTTTTCCTATTTATGATGAAAACGACAATTTAGTTGGTTTCAGTGGAAGAGATTGGACTGGTAAACTAGATAGCAAGTATTCCAACACAAAGGAAACAAAGATATTTAAAAAAGGTGAAATCCTTTACAACTTTTGCAATATCAAGAATGCAAACAAAGATTTTCTTATTGTATGTGAGGGATTTATGGATGTTATAGCCTATACACGTGCTGGATATCCTAATGTTGTTGGAACGATGGGAACGGCCATAACTTCTAAACATATGTCATTATTAAAAACTTTAAATAATTTAAAATATGTAATTTTAAGTTTTGATAATGATGATGCTGGAAAAAGTGCAAATTTATCAATTGGTAAACAATTATTTGAGAACGGTTTGAATGTATCTGTAGTAAATTATGAAGGTTATTTTGAAAAAGATGCTGATGAAATTTTAAAAAATCATGGTAATAAAGCTATTGACAAAATTATCAAAAATCGTGTCGATTATTTAACATTTAAAATTCTATGTGAATTACCAAAGGATATTTCTAATGATCAAAAATTAAATTGTGTAAACAATTTATTGGAATATTTATCTGAATATGGTGATACATTATTCCATGATATGCATCTTGATTTAATTTCATCAAGAACAAAATTATCTAAAGAAAGTTTAAAGGCTAAATTACAAGAATATATTGAAAAAAATAAGAAATCATTAACCGGTGGAATTAATGTTATTAGTAAAAAAACAAATAATATTGCAACTCATAAACCAATAAAAAAAGTTAGTGAAATTGATATGATGCATAAACAAATGCAAAACTATATTGCTGAAATATTAAAAGTAATCTTAGCAAATCCATCTACATTTGAGTATATTTCTCAAAGGATAAATATTAATAAAATGTTAACAACACGGGGACAAGACAAAATTTATCGTTTATATAAAACATTTATTGATAATGGAACTAAAATTAAAACTAAAGAGCTATATGAAAAAATAAAAAACACAATAAATAGTAAGATTCAATCAAAAGATTTAGCAAATGACGAGAAATTATTTTATGAACAAGCTCTTAAGGAATTAAATACATATATGTATGAAGTTGAAGATGGTTTATTTAATTACTCAAATAAAGACATCAATGTTTTAATTAAAAATTTTTCAATTCGTTCTTACAATTTCTTAATACAATACTTACTCACTAAAGTTAATAATTCTACTGATCCAATAGAAAAATCAAAATATCAAGAACAACTTAATGACTTAAAAAAAAATAAACCAAAAAAATAATATGCGTACACTTGGTATAGACTTTGGAACAAAAAATATTGGAATAGCCATTACAGATGCGACTAACAAAATTGCATCAGCGTGATTGACTATTACTTATCCTAAAAATAATTACCTGTTTGTCATTAATAAACTAAAAAAAGAAATTGCTGACTATAATGTTGGAAAAATTATTTTAGGATATCCAATTAATTTAAATGGAAGTATTTCTAAAACTGCGCAGGAAGTTTTAAAATTTAAGAAATTATTAGAAGAAAATTTAAATACTGAAGTGATTTTATTTGATGAACGTTATTCAACTTTTAATACAACTGAAATCCTTAAAGAACAATCACATTTAAAAAATAGTCAAATAAAGAAAATCAAAGATAAGCTTTCGGCGCAATATATTCTTCAAGAATATATTGATAATCAACAAAAATAGATTATTTATTAACCTTATTAAATATCATTTTTTCAAATTCCATTCAACAAAATGGAGTGAATAAAACAATAATAGCAGTATATAAAGGAATTAGATCAATACTATGTTCAAGTTTGTATATATTAATAATATTAAATGCTTCATTTACTTTAGGTGTTAGAAAAACAAAGAATAACAATAAAATAGAAATACCAATAGATAAGTTTAAATACTTATTGTCAAAAATGTTGTTTTTAAATATTGATTCATTACTTTTCAAGTTATATGATCATATTAATTGAACTAAACCAATACTAATAAATGTAAATGACATAGCTGTTTGTTGAGCAAAATTAGAATCCACATTAATGAAATAGTAATAAGTCATAAAATATACTAAGAGACAGACAATTATTTGCATTAGACTCTCTAATAAAATTTTCAATCATAATTTGTTTGCAAAGAGACTAATATTACTATTGCGGGGTTTATCAAACATAATATTATCTTTAACTTTTTCAAATCCTAAAGCAATAGCTGGTAATGAATCAGTAATGAGATTAATTCAAAGTATTTGAATAGGAGCAAAATTAGTATTTGTGTGAAGAATCAAACCAATAATAAATAGAAAAACTATAGTTATAAATTCTGCTATATTTCCAGCAACTAAAAAATTTATAACTTTTAATATGTTTTTAAAAATACTTCTTCCTATTTTAATAGCATTGACAATTGTTGAAAAATTATCATCTAATAAAACAATATCTGCTGCATTTTTAGAAACATCAGTTCCAGTTATACCCATTGCGCAACCTACATTAGCTTCTTTTAATGCCGGAGCATCATTAACACCATCACCAGTCATTGCGACTACTTGATTCAATGATCTAAAAGCTTTTACAATTCTTAGCTTATTAGCTGGGGACACCCTAGCATAAATGCTTATGTTATTAATCTTTTTTAAATATTCAGCATCTGACATTTTATCTAATTCAGCTCCTGTAATAGCCAAATCTCCTTCAGAATATATTCCTAACTGACTAGCTGTACTTTTCGCAGTTAATATTTGATCACCAGTAATCATCACAACTTTAATACCGCTATTAATACATTTTTGCACTGATAGTTTTGCAGATTCTCTAATAGGGTCAATAATCCCTAACAAACCTAACATGTTTAAGTTGCTCTCAACTGACTTAATATCTTTATAATTATTACTTTCTAACTCTTTATAGGCTAGAGCTAATACTCTCTTACCAGATGAAGACATTTGAAAATTTGCAAATTCAAGTTTTTCAATTTCACTTTTTGTTAACTTACAAATTTTTATAAGTTCTGATATAGCACCTTTAACAACAATAATTTTTTTATTATTATGTTGAACAACACAACTCATTAATTTGCGATCTGAATCAAAAGGGAATTCAAATAAACGTTTATATTCGGTGTCAAGTTTTGATTTATTTATTTTAAAGTATTTTTCTAAGGCAACTAATAAACATGTTTCAGTAGGGTCCCCTATTATTGTATTTTTAGCTAGATCATATTCAGCATTGGTGCATAAAACTGAATATTTTAAAATATCTAAGCAATCATTTTTAATAGCAAGTTGCGAATTAGATAATAATTTATTTTTTGACAAATTGTATATATCGACCAATGTCATCTTATTTTTAGTTAATGTGCCTGTTTTGTCACTACATATAACCGAAGCACATCCCAATTCTTCAATTACTGATTGCTGTTTAACAATAGCATTTTGTTTAGCCATATTTTTAATACCAATAGCCATAGCAATTGTAATAACAATTGGTAATCCTTCTGGAATAGCTGCTACAAATAAGCTAATTGCAACCATGATAACTTCAATTATTTTTGAAGAATTTGAAAATTGATGACCTATACAAAGTTTGATAAAACCAATTACTAAAACACATAAGCAAATTACAGTACAAATGATTGAAATAATTTTCCCAAATTTAGAAAGTTGCTTTTGAAAAGAAGTTTTTTCAGGTTTGATTTCTTTTATCATAGTAGCAATCTTACCAATTTCAGTTTTCATACCAATGTTTGTAACTATTGCCTTACCAGTACCATATACAACTGAACAACCAGAATAAACCATATTATCACATTCAGATAAAGGTGTTGGCTTGTTGAAAAAATGTTCGCAATTTTTATTAATAGCATTTGATTCACCAGTTAATATAGATTCCATTACTTTTAAGTTATTGGATTCAATAATTCTTGCATCAGCATAAATATTATCTCCAGCCTCAAAGTAAATAATGTCTCCTAGTGTCAATTGATTGCTTTCCACTAATGCCATTTTATTTTCACGAATAACTTTAACTTTACTAGTAATCATTTTCTTTATCGATTCAATAGTAGCATCAGCCTTATATTGTTGAATAGCTCCAATCAATGAATTCATAATAACAATAAACATAATAATGAAAGGTTCACAAATTTCAGCTAATTCAATATGTTTATTATTTACGAAATTAATTACTAGTGGAGTAATAGAAATAATTGTTGCTACCAATAACAAAATGATCATTGGTTCAATTAGTTGATTAATAAAAAGAATCCAAAAAGATTTCTTTTTATTTTTTACGATTTCATTAAGACCAAATATTTTCTGATTATTTTTAACTTCTGCAGTAATCAATCCAGATTTAACATTAGTTTTTAATTTTTTAGCAATTTCTATAATCGAATATTGTTCAGGATGATCTATTTGATTCGAATGCACTGATTCCATATCAAATAAATTATATAAGTATCATTCCAAATAATAAATAAAATTGTTTATATATCATTAACTGAAAGAAAGATTTTAGCTTTTTTAGATAGTTTTGCTTTCATATTAATTAACATTATTTATAAATTATTTAAAATTTAACGTTTGCATTGAATGTAGAATTCAAAATAAAATTATCAAGCATTGACTAAAAAACTTAATTTAATGATACAAATCTCATAAAGATATAGCTTTGTGATAATTTTTATCAAAATATTGAATACCATTGCAGTCAATTATCAAAAACACAATTTAAAGTACGTCGGCGTATGATATTATGTTAGTCTTACCATTCACATCTGTTATGATTAATTTTTGAATTGCCTCTAGTTTTTGTACTCCAGGTTGAGCAATATCATCGTCAAAACCTATAAACATATTATATTCTTCAAGTTCGGGCTTCTTTTTTATCATCATTATAACTAGCAAAATAATCATCAGTGCTGCTAAACCAGTTAAAATGTAAGTAAGTTTATAAGTCTCTTGAGCTTTTTCAAAATTTTTTA
>JBGVBX010000021.1:0-10855 GCA_045225975.1 Malacoplasma sp.
CACATAGTGGATATAATTTTTTGCTGACATTTTTTTAATACTTCACCTATAATTCAAGTGTTGCACTTAAGATGTCATTCTGGGAAACTCAGAGCAATTCTGAGTTTTTATTTTGTTAATTATGGCGTCCTAGAATGGAGTCGAACCAATGGCTGATCGCTTAGGAGGCGATTCCTCTATCCGTCTGAGGTACTAGGACATTTATGCTTATTATAGAATGCAATAAATATTAAAATAGCAAAATTAATAGTATTATTTAATATTGTCTAACAAGATTTAAGGGTTCGATTGTATTGCTTATCAAAAAATTTAGGAAAAGGTTAATATGCAAAAATCAACAATGATAAAAAAAGAAATAGCAATTAAAAACCGTAAGTGGTTTACCATTGATGCTGCAGGTGCAGTTGTTGGTAAGCTTGCAGTTCAAGTTGCAAATTTATTAAGAGGTAAAAATAAACCTTCTATGACATTAAATGTTGATTGTGGTGATTATGTTATTGTTTACAACACTGATAAAATGATTTTAACAGGTAATAAATTAACTAGAGAATTTTGATATTCACATTCACAATATATTGGTGGATTAAGAAAAAGAGATGGAAAAACAATGCTTGAAAATTATTCTGATGAATTATTGGAATTAGCTGTTAGAGGCATGTTACCTAAAAATCGTTTATCTAGAAGAATTATTACTAAATTACATATTTATAAAAAAGAAGTAAATAAAAATTATGATGCACACAAACCAATTAAAATTCAAGCAGAAGGGGTTAGAAAATAATTATGGCGGAAACTAAAGTAGAATACAAAGGTTTAGGAAGACGCAAAACTTCAATTGCGCGTGTTTGTTTAATTCCTGGATCTGGCCAAATTACTGTAAATACTCGTAAATTAAATGAATATTTTCCAAACTTATTTCTAATTCAAAATCTTCAACAACCATTAGTTTTAACTAATACAAAGGATAAATTTGACATTAAAGTTAAAGTTATTGGTGGCGGAATGCAAGGTCAAAGTGGTGCTATTCGTTTAGGTATTGCACGTGCTCTTGTAGAAGTTAATGCAGAATTCAAAAGTATCTTAAAGAAAAATAAAATGCTTACTCGTGATTCACGTGTTAAAGAACGTAAGAAATTCGGTAAATACGGAGCAAGAAGAAGTCCACAATTTACAAAGCGTTAATTTTTTATATAATATTTTTATTAATTTTGTTAGTAATAACACTAACATGGGAGTATAGCTCAGTTGGTTAGAGCACACCCCTGATAAGGGTGAGGTCGCTGGTTCGAATCCATTTGCTCCCACCATTACGGGGGATTAGCTCAGCCCGATAGAGCACCTGACCTGCACTCAGGGGGTCGTGGGTTTGAATCCCATATCCTCCACCATAAGAAAACACAGAGAATATCTGTGTTTTTATATTAAATTTGACACTTGAATAAAAGCTATTTTTAACTTATTTTCATAAGATAAAGAAGTCAAATTTAAATCTTTAATTTTCATATTTGCAACGATAATGTTACATTTCTCAGGAAATGTTTTTTTGTAATTAACAATAAATTGGTTTATCAATTTATTATTTTTTGCGTAAAAATTCAAAGAACGTTTGTAATCAAAATTTTTATTAATTTTTTTTGATATTTTTATCAATTTGTTAATTTTAACTTTTAGTGATAAACTAGTAAATGATTTTTTACCAATAATTCTTTTACATAATTGTTGGTTATAGTAATAAAAGAATGTATATTGTTGATTAATAAGATAAATATTTTTTTTGATAAATGATAAATTTTTTTCATGTTTATTTTTTTCTTCATGTTTTATTTTCGCTTCACCTATCTTTTTAAGAACATGCAAATAATAATACTTAACAATTATTAAATAAACTCCAAGTAACGAAGTGAGAATATCACAAACTAGTTGAATACTTAGTAATAAAATCTCAGATGTTGTAGGAGGAGGAGTATCATAAGAATCTCAAAATCTAATTCTTCATATAAGATATAGTGCTTGATAAATTGTTCAAATTAAATTACATAAAAAATAGATTCAATATGTTCATATTGATGAATTGTCAGCATATTTATTTTTGTGTAAGGCTACAACTTGGGGAATCATTATTCCCACAGAAGTAATCAAACACATTCACACAAGTATAAATGTAGATAACCACAAGGATTCTGCCATAATAATCATTATACAAAACTAAAAAGCATTATTAAATTGACCCAAATATTTATAATAATTACACAAATGCGCTTGTAGCTCAGTTTGGATAGAGCACATGCCTTCTAAGCCTGTGGTCGAGGGTTCGACTCCCCCCAAGCGCGCCATAATATCCCTTGCTTTTTGCAAGGGTTTTTTATTTAAAGATCTATACCAAAATCAAAAAAATTTATATTTTATTTAATTTAAATGTATAATTTAAAATACTCTATTTTATTTTTAAGATATATTAAATAATAATATAGACATAAATAAACTTAGCACCAAGGATTAAAATGGCCAATAATTCTAACTACAAAGAAATATCATATTCAAATCTTGTTAACTGTCGAGATTTTACAAAAATAGATACAAATTTTGAAGAACCAAATTTGCTTAAAATGCAAAGAGATTCATACCAAACATTCCTAAAGACAGAATTGGAAAAAATAATTTTAAATTACTCACCAATAAAACATGCGAAGAATAATCGTTATGAAGTTTACTTCGATCACATTAACTTTGCAAAACCAACACGCTCAGAAGAGGAATGTCGAAATAAGTGTAAAAACTATGAGCAGGCTCTTTATGTAGATGCATATATTATCGATAACAAAAGTGGAGAAAAGATTACTGTTAAAAAAGAGAACAAAGGTTTAACTAGCGGTATTTTCTTCGCTAACATTCCTATTATGACTGAAAAGGGAACATTCATAATTAACGGAATTGAAAAATTTGTTGTTTCACAAATTCTTCGTGCACCAGGTGTTTACATTTCAAACAAATCACAAATTAAATTAAACAACAAGAAGCACATAAGTTATGGATATGCTTGTGAACTTTTACCATCACGAGGTACATTAATAAATTTCATGTATGACGAAGACATGCAAACAATTAATGCATTAGTAAGAAATTCTCAAAATGATGCAATCATTGAAATATCAGCAACAATTTTACTAAAAGCATTTGGTATGACACAGGATGAAATCCGTAAAGTATTTAGTGATGACTTATGTATCATTAATACTCTATTTAACGAATGTAGCAAAAGTAAAGATAAGACATGATCATATACTCATAACGGTATTATGCAAAATCCTGAGATAGTTGAATACCGTATTCAAATTGAAGAATCAAATCAGGATAAAAATATTGGTAAAGGTTCACCAATAGACACTAGATTAAAAAAATACATCAAAAAAGTTATTAATTGTGAAGCAGAAATTAAAGCATTAGATGAACGTTACGAAAAACTTTATTCAGAAAATAAAGAAAGTTATGAATCCTTAAAGAAAGAACTAGCTAAGGCAAATCAAACTGAAAAGAAAAAGATTCAAAGCAAAATTTCATCTATCGAAACTACATTCAACAAGATTTTAGATGCAAAAGATGATTTAACTAAAAAGTGTAGAGAATACTTGGATACAGTTATAACTGAAAAAGCAGCTAAGGATTTAATTTCTAAATTTTCAATTTCAACAAGAAGTGTTGAATCAGATATTAGTAGCAAAGATAATCCTATTTGCTATCAAGATGTAATTGTTTCACATTTTATGGATCCTAGAAAATATGAACTATCAAATGCTGGAAGATATCGTACATTACATAAAATGCGTATCTCAGATCGTTTGTATCAACGTGTTATTTCTGAAGATATTCTTTATAAAAACAACAAAGTTTTTTTAAAGAAAGGAACATTAATTGGTAAAGAGGAATTAGCTGCATTTAAGAAAGCTGCAGAAAAACAAGATTTAAACATTTCTTATGAAATCAAACTTCCATATAAGAATAAGATTTTAAATAACCAATGTATGAACATTGAATGTGTTAATGTTTACATAAACAATGATCAACAAGGTGAATCAACAGCAATTATTGGTGAGTTTTCAAATGATGAAAAAATTGCTAAATGTTACACATTATCATTAATTGATTTTATTGCATGTATCTCTTATACTATGAATTTGCCACATGGTATTGGTAGATATGATGATATTGATCACTTAGGTAACAAACGTTTACGTTTAATTGGTGAGCAGTTAAAATCTAAATTACAAATTGGCATGGTACGAATTGAAAAGCAAATTAAAGATAAATTATCTTCAGTATCAATTGCAACTGCTAATGAAGAACAACAAGAAAAATTTGCTAAAAATATGACACCTTCTAAAGTTATTAACACAAAAGCATTCCAATTTGCTGTTAAAAACTTTTTCAACACTTATCAACTAACTCAATTTGTTGATCAGCAAAACCCATTATCAGAATTATCTAATAAGCGTCGTATTTCCGCAATGGGTGATGGTGGTATTTCTCGTGAAGACCCAAACCTAGATATCCGTGATGTTCACTATTCACAATATGGTAGAATTTGTCCAATTGAAACACCAGAAGGTATGAACATAGGTTTAATTATGTCATTGGCATCATTTACTCAAATTGATAAAAATGGTTTCTTAGTTTCACCATATCATCCAGTAAAAAATGGTGTAATTCAACAAGAGGTTGAATGATTAACTCCGATACGAGAAGATAATTATGCAATATGTGAAGCAACAATTCCTCATGATGAAAAAGGCAAGATTTTAGTTAAATCAGCAATTTGTCGTTTCCGTGCAAGTCAACAAGAATTACCAGTTAGTCAAATTGACTATGTTGATATTGCTCCAAGACAAGTTGTATCCATTGCTGCAAGTGCTATTCCATTCTTGGAACATGATGATACTACCCGTGCATTAATGGGTGCAAACATGCAACGTCAAGCTGTTCCACTACTTCAACCATACGCACCAATTGTTGGTACAGGTACTGAATATAAAATTGCTCATGATTCAGGATTAACTATTGTTTCAAAAAATCCAGGAGTTGTTGAAAAAATTGATGGCAATAAAATTTCTATTCGTAATGATTCAAATCGTTTAGACAATTATCAATTAATTAAATATCATAAATCCAACCAAAACACATGTATTAACCAAACTCCAATTGTAACTATTGGTCAACGTGTTAAGGAAAATGTTACTTTAGCTGATGGTCCAGCTATGTATAATGGTCAATTAGCTTTAGGTAGAAACCCATTAGTTGCTTTTACTACATGAAATGGTTATAACTATGAGGATGCGATAGTTGTTTCTGAACGTTTAGTTAGAGATGATGTTTATACATCTATCACCATTGAAGAATACACAGTAAACTGTTTAAGGACAAATAATGGTGATGAAGAGATTACTCGCGATTTAAATAATGTAAGTGAAGATGCAAAATGTTATTTGGATGAAGATGGCATTATAATGGTTGGTGCTGAAGTTCACGAAGGAGATATTCTTGTAGGTAAACAAACTCCACGTGGACAAAATGACTTCACTCCAGAAGAAAAACTATTACAAGCTATATTTGGTAACAAAACAAAAAACTATCGTGAAAGTTCATTAAAGGTTCCTCATGGTGGCGATGGTATAGTTGCTAAAGTTCAAAGATTTAGCATTGTAAATAATGATGAACTTGATGATGATGTAATTGAATCAATAAAAATATTTATTGTTCAAAAACGTAAAATCCAAATTGGTGACAAGATGTCAGGACGTCATGGTAACAAAGGATGTATTTCAATTGTTGCACCAGTTGCTGATATGCCATTTATGGAAGATGGAACACCTATTGATATTTGTTTAAACCCATTAGGTGTACCTTCACGTATGAATATTGGTCAAGTGTTTGAAATGAATCTAGGTTTATCAATGCGTGCACTTGGTCAACAAAAAGCAATTGAATTTGTTTTAAATTCAAAATCAAGTACAGAAGCTGTAAAATTATTTACAAAGGAATTTGGTATTCCAACTGAAAAAGCTAAAGTATTAGTTAAATCAATTAATAAATATTGCAAGCAAAACCATATTGAGACATTAGATGAAGCAAAACGTAAGATTTCAAACAATGATGTCTTATTAATGGTTAAAAACGCAGGACTTGACATTGAAATTTTAAACTATAAAGTTATTACTCCAGTATTCTGCGGTGCTGAATTAAATGATGTAATCAATAATATTAAAGAAGCAGGATTTACTACAAGTGATAAATCAAAAATTGGTAAATTCCAATTATATGATGGTAAAACTGGTGAACCATTTGATAATTTAACAACCGTTGGTGTTATGTACATGATGAAGCTTGATCACATGGTTGATGACAAAATTCATGCTCGTGCTGTAGGCCCATATAGTAAAATCACTCAACAACCACTTGGTGGTAAATCACAAAATGGAGGACAGCGATTTGGTGAAATGGAAGTATGAGCGCTTGAAGCATATGGTGCAGCGCACAACTTACAAGAAATCTTGACGATTAAATCTGATGATGTAAAAGGACGTAATGGCACATATAGTGCAATTGTTAAAGGACGAAAAATTCCTGAACCAGGTTTACCTGAAACATTTAAATTATTATCAAAACAATTACAAGGTCTTGCACTAAATATGACTGTAATTAATAATAATGGTGAAATTGAAGATATAAACTCTTACACTGCTATAAGCAATGATGATGAAGAGAAACAAAACGATATGCAAACTGGTATTGCTTCAATTAATGACTTTGATGTCAATAACAATGATGATGAAAATTATTAATAGGATTGGAGAAAGATAAATTATGTCTATTAAAAAAATTGATGAAATAAAAGGTTTAAATTTACATTTAGCTTCTCCAGAAAAAATCCTAAGTTGGTCTCATGGTGAAGTTACACGTAGTGAAACTATTAACTATAAAACACTAAAACCTGAAAAGGGTGGATTATTTGATGAAGCAATATTTGGACCAGTAAAGGATTTTGAATGTTCTTGTGGTAAATATAAGAAAATTAAATATCGTGGTAAGGTTTGTGAACAATGTGGTGTAGAAATTACCGAATCTATTGTTCGTCGTGAAAGAATGGGTCATATTAAATTACCTATTCCAATTGCCCACACATGAATGATCAAAGAATTACCAAACCCATCAAAAATATCTTTATTATTAGATATTCCATATAAAGAAGTAGAACAAATTGTTTACTTTGTAAACTATGTTATTCTTGATAATAATGGTAATAAGATTTTTAACAATAAAGAAGTAATTGATTTAAACAATCCTAAATATTCAAGAACTAATCGTATAAAACTACGTAAGATTATAAAAGAAAACATAATGAAGAAACTTGATAAAAAATCATTTGAGTATGAACGAGCAAATGATTATGTTACAAGGTTGCAAAACTCTTCATTACCTTTCAGTATAGAAGAAGTATTTAATTTTATTACTAAATACACTGGTATTACCTTTGGTATTGGTGCTGAAGCAATTCAAAAATTATTTAAATCATTAGATTTACAAAGTGAATTCAATAAAGTTCAAAAAGCTTTAAAGAAAACTAATCCAAATAAGATTGAATTTAGAAAATTAACTCGACGTGTTGAAACCATTAAATGGTTTTTGGAATCAAATAATAAACCAGAATGAATGATTCTTGAAGTTATTCCTGTAACTCCACCTGACACTCGTCCAATTGTTCAACTTGATGGGGGAAAATTCACTACAAGTGATATTAACAATTTTTACCGTAAGATAATTATTCGTAATGAACGTTTAAAACACTTAATGAGTTTAAATGCACCAAGTATTATTTTAAATAACGAAAAACGTATGCTTCAAGAATCAGTTGATGCATTATTTGATAATGCAAGTAGAAGCAAACCGGTATTGTCAAAAGATCATAAACCATTAAAATCATTAACTGATCACTTAAAAGGTAAACAAGGTCTATTCCGTCAAAACTTATTAGGTAAACGTGTTGACTATTCTGGTCGTTCAGTTATTGTTGTTGGCCCAGATTTAAAACTAACACAAGTTGGTATTCCAAGTTCAATGATTTTGAAGTTATTCAAACCATATATTATTCATGAATTAATCCGTAAAACTGATGACATTGGTAATGAAATTAAACCAATTGCTAATAACATTAAGATAGCTGAACAAATGATCATGAAAGAAGATGATCAAATTTGGGAGGTTGTGTACAAGGTTATTAAACAACGTCCAGTGTTATTAAACCGTGCACCTACACTTCATAGGTTAGGTATACAAGCATTTGAACCAAAAATTGTTGATGGTAAAGCTATTCGTTTACACCCATTAGCATGTGCAGCATTTAATGCTGACTTTGATGGTGACCAAATGGCTGTTCATTTACCAATTACAGCTGCTTCAGTAAAGGAAGCACGTGATTATTTAATGGCTGCTAAACATATTCTTGGACCAAAAGATGGTAAACCAATTATTACTCCTTCACAAGACATGCTAATTGGTATATATTACCTATCAACTGAAACAAAAAAAGCAAAAGGTGAAGGCACAATTTTTGCATCAGTGAATGAAGCAATTAAAGCATACCAATTAGGTGTAGTTGATTTAAGAGCAATAGTTGGTATTTCAACTAAGGCATTTGCTAAGAAACAATTTAATAGTGATGGCATTATAGTCACAACTATTGGTAAGATAATAATTAATAATGTTCTTCCAGCATCATTCAATTATGTAAATAATGTTAATGGTACATTAGCTAAAAATGATCTAATCCCTTTCACAACTAATATAAATGAGATAATTAAAAATCGTGAATTAGCAAAACCATTTGCTAAAAAATCTGTAAGTAATTTAATTGTAAATCTTCATAACAAATATACTGATACCATTGTTTCATCAACAATGGACAAAATTAAAGACTTAGGATTTAAGTATTCAACTAAGAGTGGAATTACTATGTCAGTATTTGACATACCAACATACAAAAATAAAAAGGAATACTTTGTTGATGCTGATAAGCAAGTTGCTAAATTTACAAAACAATTTAATAAAGGTTTATTAACTGATGATGAAAGATATACCAAAGTAGTTGGTTTGTGAAATAATGTAAAAGATAAAGTTACAAATGATATCGAAAAAATAATGAATGATCCAATAAATGCCAATAACTCAGTAATTATTATGGCTAATTCTGGCGCTAGAGGTAACGTATCACAATTTACACAATTAATTGGTATGCGTGGACTTATGAATCGGTCATACAACTATGAGCGTAAAACAGGTGGTCATGTTATTAAAGATACTATCGAAGTACCAATTAAAGACTCATTTATTGATGGTTTGACCATTAGTGAATACTATAACTCATCATATGGTGCTCGTAAAGGTATGGCTGATACCGCAATGAAAACATCAAAATCTGGTTATATGACTAGAAAACTTGTTGATGCTGCACAAGAAGTTATTATTACTGAGGATGATTGTGGTACAACAAAAGGTGTTGAGGTTTCAGCAATAATTGATACATTTGAAAATGTAATTATTGAATCTTTATACGATCGAATTGTTAACCGTTATAGTTTAGATGCTGTATTTGATCCAAAAACTAATAAACAATTAGTAGGTCCAAATGAAATTATTACTCCTAAAATTGCTAAAGCAATTGAAGATGCAAAAATTGAGAAAGTTACTGTAAGAAGTGTAATTCATTGTAAAGCAAAGAATGGTATTTGTCAACACTGCTTTGGTAATGATTTAACTACAAATAAACCTGTAGAGATTGGTACAGCTATTGGTGTAGTCGCTGCACAATCAATAGGTGAACCAGGTACCCAATTAAATCTTCGTACTTTCCATACAGGAGGAGCAAGTGGATCTACAGGTGGTAACATTGCTCAAGGTTTTGAGCGTTTGAAACAATTATTTGACATGATTCCACCAAAAAATTATGAACTTGCTTTAATTAGTGAAGTAAGCGGTAAAATAAAATCAAAAACAGCTACTGATGAGGGTTATGTAATTGAAGTTAAAACTGACAAGAGCAATGAAGTTGTTTCTTATAAGGCACCTTTAACTGCAGTATTCCGTGTAAAAGTTGGTGACCATGTTGTTCCTGGTGATAAGATTACTAATGGATTAGTAAATATTAATGATCTTTTACGAGTAGCGGGCATAAAAGTCGCAAGAGAGTATTTATTAAAAGAAGTACAAAAAGTTTATAGATTACAAGGTATTGAAATTAGTGATAAATACATTGAAATAATTATTCGTCAAATGACAAATAAGATGAAAGTATTAAATCCTGGTGATTCTGAATACTTTGTTGGCCAAATCATTAATATTAATGATTACATTAATGCCAATAAGCAATTATTGATTAGTAATCATGAACCAATTACAGCTATTAATGTAATTTATGGTTTGGATGATATTCCAGCACATAGTGCTTCATTCTTATCTGCCGCAAGTTTCCAAGATACAAAGAAAATTTTAATTAATGCAGCAATTAGAAACCAAGTAGATTATCTAAGGGGATTAAAAGAAAATGTTATGTTAGGTAGATTAATCCCAGCAGGAACAGGCTTAAAGAAACCTGAAGAAAAATAAGCAACCTTGATTTATTAAATAAAAATATTGACATTTAGTCAATATTTTCTAAATTGACACATTAAGTGCAACACTCTGTATAATTAGGGGTTGCACTTTTTTTATACATATAGAAATAAAAAAAAGTGCCCCTAGTCTTAATTTGGAGGCACGATGAAATTATATAAACAATTGAATAAAAATGAACGCTTTTTTATTGATCATT
>JBGVBX010000022.1:0-4195 GCA_045225975.1 Malacoplasma sp.
AGGGGCACTTTTTTTATTTCTATATGTATAAAAAAAGTGCAACCCCTAATTATACAGAGTGTTGCACTTAATGTGTCAATTTAGAAACACAGAGTTTCTCTGTGTTTTATTTTAATGGTGGAGCTTATAGGACTCGAACCTATAACCAACCGATTATGAGTCGGGGGCTCTAACCAATTGAGCTAAAGCTCCAAAACTATGGTAGCAGGGGTGAGATTCGAACTCACGACACCCCGGGTATGAGCCGAGTTCTCTAACCAACTGAGATACCCTGCCATTATGGTCGGGAAGACAGGATTTGAACCTGCGACCCCTTGGTCCCAAACCAAGTGCTCTACCAAGCTAAGCTACTTCCCGCTTTTGGCGCGCCTTGTAGGAGTTGAACCCGCAACCTTTTGGTCCGTAGCCAAACGCTCTATCCAATTGAGCTAAAGGCGCATATCTTGTTAAATTATATAAAAGATAAAATATAAAAATCTAAAAATTGTATAATACTAATGTTAGATTTTAAGTCTATTTGCATATCTATAATAAAACAATTAACATTTATGAAAGATATAAAAAATATCATTTTATGTGATAAAAATCTGATGTTAAGAAAACATTCATTAGATTTAGATATTAATGATATTAAACCAGAAGAACAAAACCTAATTGATAAAATGATCAAGTATATTGACATCTCCTATAACAATGAAGCAGATAAATATGGCATCTCCGCTGGAATTGCTATTGCTTCAAATCAAGTGGGGCTATTAAAAAAAGTAATCTATATCCATTTTAAACTCGATGAAAATGAATATAAATATCTATTAGCCAATCCAAAGATTATTAGCCATTCATATGGAGTTTGTTATTTATCAAGTGGTGAAGGATGTTTAAGTGTAATTGATAAACATGAAGGTGTTGTTCCACGATATCAAAAAGTTATTGTTAATGCTTATGATCTAATCAACAAAAAAACAATTACTATAAATGCAGAAGGATTATTATCTATTTGTTTGCAACATGAGATTGATCATTTATCTGGTATTCTTTATTATGATCACATCAATAAGAAAAATCCTAATTATGCAAAACCAGAATGAGTTAAATTATAAGGAATATTATGAATGATATAACTAAAAAAATTTTCGATGATGAATTAAAACAAAAACGTCAAGAAATAGAAGATAAAATTACTGAGAATACAGTTCATCCAACTAAAATCTATTCTTTAGGTGGTATTGAGGAAATTGGTAAGAACATGTATGTGTTCGAACAAAATGATGAACTATTTATTGTTGATTGCGGCATTAAATTTGCTAGTGAAGAATTATTAGGTATTGATGCTATTGTTTGTCCATTTGATACATTAATTGAAAATAAAGACAAAATTAAAGGATTAATTATTACCCATGGTCATGAAGACCATATTGGTGGTATTCCCTATCTATTAATGTCTGTGTATGTACCAAAAATATACGCATCAAAATTAGCCACAGAAATGATTAAGAAAAAATTAAAAGAATTTGACATTCCTAAAATGCCTGCTTTTGAAATAATTGATGATGAAACAAAAATCAAAACTGAACATTTCTTAATTGAATTTTATCGAGTATGTCACTCTATTCCAGATGCATTTGGAATTTATATTGAAACTAAAAATGCACGAATAATTGAATCAGGTGATTTTAAATTTGATTTATCAACCAGGGGTGATGAATTTGATGTCATCAAATTAGCTAGTTTTGGTAAGAGGGATATTGATTTATTAATGTGTGAATCAACTAACGCCGAAACTCCAGGCTTTTCACCTAGTGAAAAATATGTTATTGATGAATTAAAAAACATTATTGAATTATGTCCGGGAAGAGTATTTGTTGCAACATTTGCTTCTAACTTACAAAGAATTGATGAAATTATTCAGATTGGTGTTAAAAATAAAAGAAAAATCTGTTTATTAGGTCGAAGTATGAATAATAACGTTGGCATTTCTATTGATATCGGTTTTTTAAATATTTCTAAAGATCAATTTATTGAACCTAGAGATCTTAAAAAATATCAAGATGATCAAATATTAATTTTATGTACTGGATCTCAAGGTGAAGAAATGGCAGCATTAAACCAACTTGCTAATGGTAATAATGTTTGAATTTCATTCAAACCAACAGACACTATTATCTTCTCATCAAACCCAATTCCTGGAAACTATGAAAGTGTAGAACGTTTGTTGAACTTATTATATATGCGGGGTGTAAGAATTTGTAGCAACTCTAAGGAAACAAAACTTCATACTACTGGACATGCTTCACAAATTGAACAACAATTATTATTTAAATTAGTAAATCCACAATATATTATTCCTATCCATGGTGAATATAAAATGCTTAGAGCATTAAAACAAAATGCTATTGACTCAGGAATCCATCCAGATAATATTATTCAAATAGCTAATGGTCAAATTGTTCATATTTTAAATCATAAACTATATACAACTGATGAACATATTGAGATGTATGATGTATATGTAAATAATGGTAAAATTGATACCAATTCAACAGGGATGTTGAAATATCGTAAAACATTATCAGAAAATGGAATCTTTAATGTTACATTAGTAATTGATTTAAAACAAAAGAAATTATTAAATTTACCAGTAATAACAACAAAGGGTACATTCTTTGTTAAAGACTCTCAACCTTTAATTACTAAAATTGCTTATAGCATCAAAGAGAAAGTAGAAGATCAGATAAAGGATGTTAAGTTTATTAATAATAACTTGTTGCGAAGAATTGTAGTTAATGTATCACAATTCTATATTTGATCTAATAAACGTAAAAAACCATTAATTAGAACCACAATTTTTAATGTTAACTAAATAATTTATTTCATAATATCATGCTTTTACTTTGATTAATTCCAACCGCGTGTATTGTTTGTTCTGTTTTTATAATATTGCTTGTTGTTCTTAAAGCAAGAGCTAGAAAAAACAAAGGTTTTATTGTAGAAATACAAAGGAATCATAAAAAACAAGCAGGTGATAAGGCTGAATCTGTAGTTAATTGAGAAATTCAAAAATTTATTAATAATGAATTAAAAGGACAAGGGAAAACACACCCAACATTCATATTTTTTGTTGATAAATATAGACAATATACATGTGAAATAGATAATATTGTTGTGACAAAAGGTGGAATTTTTATTATTGAAACAAAAGGTTGAAAAGGTAACGTTACTGGAAATTTAGATGATAAAAAATGAACGAAAATCAAAAAATATCATATTACTGAATTTACTTATGGCTATAATACTCAATCATTAGATAATCCAATCCAAGAAAATTATAGACATTTAAAAAATTTTTTTAATGTATGAAAAAAAGTTTGCAGTGATATTCCAAAAATTACACCTATAGTTATATTTCCATTTTTAGAGAATCCACCAGAAGGAACTTACAATATTCAATCAGCTTTTTGCTTCATTACTAAATTAACCACACGTGGTAATTACAGTATTGGAAAATTAGAAAGTATTATTTCAAAAATGATTGAAAAATATGGTGCTACAGAAGAAGACCATAAAAAAACACTTAATCGAAAAGAGCAAGAACACAATAGCTTAAGTTTTTAATTTATTAAACTCTTCAAAAAATTTAACTGTGGTTGTATTAAAGTAGTAATCAGTAATTGAATTGGTAAATGTAGATTTTGCTGGATTAACTTCAATTACTTTCAATCTTGGATTTTGTTGCTTTGCAATAAATGGTAATTGATTAGCAGGCATAACTTGTCCAGAAGTACCTATTATTAATAGAACGTCTGCTTTTGAAATATATTTTAATGCATTTAAATGAGTGTCTTGGTTAATGCCTTCACCATAAAAAATAAAATTTGGTTTTAAAATGCCATTACATTTTTTACATCTAGGAGGTAAATTGCTTAAACTTATTTCCTTGTCAGAATATATCTGATTACATTTAGTACATTTTAATGTTTTTACTGTGCCATGAAATTCAATGACATTGCTTGCTCCGCCAAGTTGATGTAAATTATCAATATTTTGGGTAATAACTGCTTTAACTTTTTTAGCTTTTGATCATTTACCTATAGTTAAATGAGCTAAATTAGGAGTAATGTTGCAAATAAAGTTGGTTTTTCATTATTTAGTAGCATAGAAATCTTGCTTCAAAACATACTTCTTTTTAACAAATAAA
>JBGVBX010000023.1:0-41845 GCA_045225975.1 Malacoplasma sp.
ACCGTACTGGTTATCAAAACCACCGACATCGTTTATTTTATTTGAAAGTGAACATGAAGTTAGTAAAGTTGTTATTGCTGTATTAGTAATGATTGCACTAGCAACTGAAAGAATGATTTTAGTTTTTTTAGATAGTTTGTGCTTCATATATAATATATAAACTAATTTAATTATAGAATATTTATTTAAATAAATAGACTCTAAATTAAACCATTTTCTATAAATAAGAATAATTTAAAATGTTCAATTAGTCAAACTTACTTTAATTTTTTATATTTTTATAAATTAATTGATGCAATTAAACTTTTGATAAATGCTTCAAGATCAAACTTTTTTAAATCATCTAATGATTCACCAAGACCAATAAATTTAACAGGTAGGTTAAATGCATCTTTGATAGCTAATACAATTCCACCTTTTGAAGTACTATCAATTTTGGTTAATATGATACCAGTTATTTTAGTAACTTCATTAAAAGCTTTTGATTGATTGATACCACTTTGACCTGTAGTTGCATCAATAACTAATAATGATTCACATGGTTGAGTTGAATCAAATTTCTTGATTACACCATCAATCTTTTTTAATTCATTCATTAAATTGATTTTATTTTGTAATCTTCCAGATGTATCGCAAATAACGATGTCATCATTATTCGCCTTGGCATTACTAATGCCTGTATATATAACACTCGCAGGATCTTGGCCTTCCATATTAGGTGTGTAAATATTAACACCAATCTTATTTGCTCATATTTTTAATTGTTTAATTGCTCCAGCTCTAAATGTATCAGCAGCAACTAAAGAAACTTTATATCCCTTATGTTTATAGTAATGAGCAAGCTTTGCAATTGATGTTGTTTTACCAACGCCATTTGCTCCAGTAACTAAAATCACATTTGTGGTATTTTCTTTAATATTGATTGAAAAATCAGTATTGGTATTTTGAATGTAATAAACAAATAGTTTATCAATAATAATTTCTTTTATCAAATTAACATCTTCAACACGTTGAAATTTGATTTCATCAATAATAGCATCCATTATCTTTTGTGTTGATCTTGGTCCAATATCGAATAATAACAAAGCTTCTTCAATAGCTTCTAATAATGCATCATCAATTTTTTGGTATTTCTTTGCAATATTGCTAATCGAATTTGCAAGAGAATCACTTGATTTTTTTAATCCTGTGTCAAATTTTTCTTGAGTTATAACAGAATTTTCTTCATGTTTTTTCTCAATTTCTTTAGCTATATCTTTTTTTCTTTTAAAGAAATTTTTAAATTTTGCTCAAAGACTCATTAATTTTCTCCAAGTTTATCAGAACCATATTCACTTTTAGCTTCTGATAATTCGACTTGATAAATACTTGTCACACCTTTTTGTTGCATTGTTGCTCCAAATAGGATATCACATTTTTCCATAGTGCCAGGACGGTGAGTAACAACAATAAATTGTGTTATTTTACTTGCAGTTTGAATCATATTAGCAAATCTTTCAACATTTGCTGGGTCAAGAGCAGATTCAGCCTCATCAAGGATTACTAATGGGAAACTTTTTATTTTTAATATTGCAAATAATATTGATAAGGCTACTAATGATTTTTCACCACCAGATAATAGAGATAGTCTTGTTACTTTTTTACCATAAGGAGCAACGACAACATCAATGCCAGAAGTTAAAATATTTTCGTGATTAGTATATTCAATGCTACATGTACCACCACCTAATAGATATTTGAATACTTCAGGTAATGTTTCATTAACTTTTTTAATTGTATCGTCAAAGTCTTTTTTAACTTGAGTATCAAGAGTATTAATTGCTTCTTCAATATGTTGTTTTGCAAGTTCAATTTCTTTTTGCTGCTTTGACATTTCTTCATAGCGAGATTCAATTGATTCAAGATCATTTAGTGCTTCCATGTTGATTGGACCTAAACGTGAAATTTCATTTTGTAATTGAATAATTGCATCTCTTGCCTGTTGATCACTCATTGGCAATTCTTTTATGTAGTTCTGCATTGCAAATTCAACAGTCATATGATATGTTTGATTGATTTTATTTTTTGCAGTTTCAATAATAGATTCACATTTCACTTGTTCAGCTTGGTTTGAAGCTACAACATCTCTTGCTTTATCAACTTGAAATCTTATTTGTGTTAATTTAGCCTCTGTATCAGAAACTTGTGCTTTATAAATGGCTTTTGAGTTTCTATTTACACTTAAATCCTCATATACTTTATTCTTTTTATTAATCAATTTAGCAAGTTCAGCATCAATACTGTTTACATCAGTCATAGATTCTTTCCGTTTCAAACCTGCAGATTTTACTAGCTGGTTGTAATCACTTTCGTATTTTAATAGAAGATTTTCATTAGTTCTCAAAGTTTCTTCATAACGTGAAAGTAAAATCTTCTTTTCACTTTGTTTTGAAGAAATTTCATTTAGATCGGCAATAGTTTTTTCAAGTTCACTTTTTAGTTGTAAATATTCTTCATTTATTAAAGGGTATAACTTATTCAACTCATCAAGTGTTTTCTTCGAATCTAATTCATTTAGAGTATTATTTTTATTTATATAACCACCAGTAATACTTCCTCCTGGTGATATTTGTTGGCCATCAAGAGTAATTATTTTATATAGTTGGTATGTTAATCGTGATAAATTAGTTGCGTTATTTAAGCTATTGGAAATGATAACATTACCTAATAAAAATCTCATTGCATTTTCATACTTGTCGTCATACTTAATTAAGTCACAAGCGATACCACAATAACCATCACGATCTTTTAAAATTTCAAGATGTTCAGGTCTTAGTCCTTTTGGTCGGATGGTTTCTAAAGGCAAGAAAGTTGCTTTTCCAGCACGATTAGATTTTAAGAAATCAACAGCTTTTTCTGCATCAACATTCTTTTCAACAATAATGTCTTGTAAATTTTTACCTAGAGCAGTAGTAATTGCTGTTTTATATTCATCATCAACCTCAATGAAATTTTTTACTAAGCCACAAATACCAGTTAAAGCGAGCTTATTTTCAATAATAATCTTTGCACCATTTTCAATGTTTGAATTTGAACTTAATAAATCAACAAGTTGTTTTATTTTTGTTCTTGTTTCGATTAACTTATTAGATTTATTATTTGTTTCATCATTTAACTTATCTCTTTTTTTAGTTAAATTATTGATGATTTCATCATATGCTGAAATATTATCATTTAGTTTTTTAATGTTTGCATTTGCATCCTTAATTGTAAATTTAGTTGAAGAAATAAGATTTTCAAATGCATCAATTTTTTTATTTAAGTTTTCACTTTCTAAATCAATTTGTAATTGAGAATTTAAAGATGATTTTTTTATTTCAAGTTTGTTAATTTTTTCAATAAGTTCATTTAACTCATTGGATAATTGTTCAATGTTTTGATCTGCAATTTCTTGCTTTTGCTTTTCAAACTTAATAGACTGATCCAATTCTTTTAAACTTGGTCCGAATTGTTGCAATTTTTCCTTAGCATTTTCAACATCTTGTTTAATTGTCTTCAATCTTTCACTATAGTATTTTAAGTCTTTAACCATTATGGTTAAATCTAGTTCTTTTAAAACCTTAGATTTTTCTTCATAAATTTTTACTTTATCAGCTTGCTTTTTAATTTTCTTTAAAGTGTTTTCAAGTTCATGATTAATATCAATGATACGATTTAGATTTTCTTGTGTCTTTTCAAGTTCTTTAGTGGCATCATCACGTTTTTTAGTGTAAATACCAATTCCAGCTGCGTCTTCAAAAATAGTTCGTCTCTCTTCAGGTTTTGCATCAACGAATCATTGAACAGTGCCTTGTGAAATAATACCTAATGAGCCTTTTGATAAGCCAGTATCTAAAAAGATATCTTGAATATCTTTCAATCGACATGGCTCATCATTAATAAAATATTCATTATTTCCTTCACCTTTTGTTAATCTCCGTGTGATAGAAATATTTTTTTCATTTGTATGTAAAGATCCATTTTTATTATCAAATTCTAATGTTATTTCAGCAAAGTTGGCTTGTTTGTGCTCGTTAGAGCCATGAAAGATAACATCATCACTAATTTTTGATCTTAAAACTTTATTAGATTTTTCACCAAGGACTCATTTTATTGCATCAATAATATTTGATTTACCACTACCATTTGGTCCAACAATACCAGACATGTTATTTTTAAAATCTATCACAGTCCTTGTAGCAAATGATTTAAAACCATTAATAATTATTTTCTTTAAAAAGATCATAAGAAATTAAAACATTAGATTTATTATATAAATCTAATCATATTATTTTTTTATTCCAACAAATTTTTTGTATGCAGATTTAGCAGCATTTTGTTCAGCTTCTTTTATTTTATTGCCAGAACCTTTACCATATTTAATATTATTACACCACAATTCAACTTCATAATTATTAGGAGTATTGTTAATTATTTGATACTGAATTTCATGTTTATTGTATTTCATCATTAGTTCTTGGAACTTTGTTTTATAGTCAAAGAAATTAAATAATTTGTGATTTTTATAACATCTTATTAATGTGTTTGTTATCACTCTTTTTGCAGTGTTGAAACCCAAATCTAAATAAATAGCTCCCATTAGTGCCTCATACACATCCTCTAAGATTTTTTCATTAAAACCATTTTTAGAGTTAACAACAGATTTACCAATTCTAATGTATTTATTAAGTTTCAATTCCTTTGCTACTAGAACTTCAGATTTAGCTTGAACAATCAAAATTTTATCTTTTGACATTTGTCCAACACTTAATTTAGGATTTATGTTATATAAATAATCACAAACAACAAGTGAAATAATTTGATCACCCAAAAATTCCAATCGCTCATAATCATATGTTAAATGGTTGTCGTTATGATAGGAAGCATGAGTGAGCGATTCAATGTACAAAAAATAACTCTTAGGAGTTATTTTTAGTTTTTTAAATAGTTCAATTAGTTCTCTATTATTTTTCATCATTAAATTCATCGCGAATTTTTTCAGTTACTTTTTTATTAATAATATTGCGTAATAAAACCAATGCCGAATAGAATTGTTCTTTATCAGCTGATCCATGAGTTTTAACAGCTGGTTTGTTTAAACCTAGAACAATAGCCCCGGCTTTATTTTTGTAATTGAAAGTTTTAGATACACCTTTAATGACAAATGCTGATGTCAATGCAGATAATCAGTTTCAAGGCTTTTTAAAGTTTTTCTTTAAAACTGTAGAAATTGCTTTCAATCCACCTTCAAATGATTTAAGTACTAAGTTTCCAGTATAACCATCACTAATAGCAATATCAACAATTCCTTGAAGTAAGTCTCGTGGTTCAACAAAACCCATGTAGTTTATATTTTTATTTTTAGATAACATTTCATTTGCTTGATGTTGGTATTCAAAACCCTTATTGGCTTCTGTACCAATATTAATTATTCCGATTGATGGATTATTGACATTTTCTATATTCTTGAAATAAATATTTGCCATTTTGGCAAAGTTATATAAGTCTACACCATCACAATTTTTATTAGCACCGACATCAACAATAACAAAGTACTTACCTTTTTTTGCAGTTGGTAGGAATGGCATAAAACCAACTTTTGAAAGATTGTTAATGGGTTTTAATAAGAAATGAACAACGGCTACAAAACAGCCTGTTGATCCAGCAGATAAAACGCCATCAGCAACATTATTAGCAACTAATTGCGCAGCTTTATACATACTTGAATTAGTCATTCTTATTGCTTGGATTGGCGAAAAATCCATTTGGACTACATCATCAGCATGACAAATTTCAAATTTATCTTTTTTAGTAATAAGTTGTTCAATTTTTTTCTTGTCACCAACAAGAATGATTTCAACATCTTTATATTTTTTTAAGATTTTTCTCGCAGCATTAATTGCTTCACTAGTTTTGTTTTCAAAACCCATTACATCTAAAGCTATTTTCATAATTGTTTATTTTTTAGAAATTCTTTTATTGTATTTTTTAAATCTTTATCTTCAAGAGCTTTATGAAGTGTCGCTTGTAAATAACCTGAAGCAGAACCAATATCATAACGTTGGCCTTCAAAGTTACAAGCATATAAACCTGATTTTCTAGCAAGTATTCTTAATGCATCAGTTAATTGGATTTCACCTGATTTATCAGGCTTGCATTTATCTAGCGCATTAAAAATATCAGGAGTTAGAACATATCTTCCTAAAGCAGCATAATTACTTGGTGCTTTATTAATTTCAGGCTTTTCAACCATATCTTTAACCTTAAATGTTTTGGTGTTTATTTCTGATTGACTAGGTGCGACAATACCATAAATTTTTGTTTTATCTTTTTGAACTTTTTGCACACCTAAAATTGAACATCGATGTTTACTGTAAGCATCAATACATTGTTTAATTGCAGGAGCTTGTTTTTTGTTTACAAATACAAGATCATCTCCAAGAATAACAGCAAACGGTTCATTGCCAACTATTTGTTTAACATATTTAATGGCATCTCCTAAACCATTAGGGCTTTTTTGACGAACAAATATAATATTTGTCATGTTAGAAATTTTAGTTACTAATTTATACAATTCCATTTTCTTTTTTTCTTTTAGAATTGTTTCTAATTCAAATGAATGATCAAAGTAATCAACAATTGAGTTTTTCTGAGATGAAACAACGATTATTATTTCTTCAATGCCAGAATCAATAGCTTCTTTAACTAAGTAGTGAATTGTTGGAACATTTAAGATTGGCAACATCTCCTTAGCTAATGATTTTGTTGCAGGTAAAAAACGTGTACCCATTCCTGCTGCTGGAATTACTAATTTTCTAACTTTTTTACTTAGCATAATTTAATAATTATATAAAAAGTTATAAGTTATAGTTACTTCTTCAATATCTTTTTTAAGTATTGAGCGGTGTATGAAGTATCACAATGATTTAATAATTGTTCAGGAGTGCCAGTAGCAATAATTGATCCCCCGGCTTCTCCGCCATCTTTTCCTAGATCGATGATATAATCAGCACATTTAATTAAATCAAGATTATGTTCAATAACTATCAATGTTGTACCATTATCTACAATTCTATTTAGAATACTGATTAATTTTTTAATGTCATCTGTATGTAGACCAGTTGTAGGCTCATCAAGAATTAGAATTGTTTTGTCTGTGCTATTTTTTTGTAAAAATTTTGCCAGTTTAATTCGTTGAGCCTCTCCACCTGATAAATCATTTGAGTTAGCTCCTAATTTTAAATATCCTAAACCAACATCATTCAATAAACTTATTTTGTGATGTATATTAGGAACATTTTTAAAAAATTCTAATGCCTCACTAACACTCATTTCTAAAACATCATAAATTGATTTTCCTTTATACTTAATGCTTAAAGTTTCATCATTATATTTTTTTCCATTACATTCATCACATTTAACATAAACATCAGGTAAGAATTGCATAGAAATTCTTATTAGACCATCTCCTTGACATTTTTCACATCTTCCTCCAGGAACATTAAATGAAAATCTTCCTTTTTTATATCCTCGAGCTTTTGCTTCAGGAATCATTGCAAATAATTCACGTATATCATCAAAAACTCCAATGTATGTTGCTGGATTACTTCTTGGAGTTCTTCCTATTGGCTCTTGCGTAACAATAATCAATTTATCAATATCTTGAATACCTGTTATGTTTTTGATTTTTCCAACTTTAGTAAAAGGATTAAATAAATACTTTTTTATATTTGCTGCTAAAGTATCTAAAACTAAGGTTGATTTTCCACTACCACTAACACCAGTTACACAAATAAATTTTCCTAATGGGAAATTTACATTAATGTTTTTTAAATTGTTTTCTTGTGCCCCAGTGATTGTTATTTTTTGTCCATTACCACTCCTTCTTGAATTTGGAATAGGAATAGACATTTTTCCAGAAAGATATTTTCCAGTTATTGAATTTTTAGACTGCATAATTTCTTTTGGAGTTCCTGCAGCAACAACTGTTCCACCATTAATTCCAGCACCAGGACCAATATCAATTATGTAATCTGCTTGTAACATTGTTTCTTCATCATGTTCAACAATAATAATTGTATTGCCTAGATCACGCATTTTCTTTAGTGTATTTATTAACATATTATTGTCTTTTTGGTGCAAACCAATTGATGGTTCATCAAGGACATAAAGTACACCTGTTAAATTACTACCAATTTGAGTAGCTAATCTAATACGCTGTGCTTCACCACCAGAAAGTGTATTTGCATTTCTCGATAGTGTTAGATAACCTAATCCAACATTTTGTAAAAAAGTTAAACGATTGATAATCTCTTTTAATGCTAATTGTGCAATTTGCATTTTTTGATCACTTAATTTTAGATCTAAAAAGAAATTTAGCAAATTATCAATTGACATGTCTGTTAATTCAATAATGTTTTTATTATTTATTTTTACACATAAAGCTTGTGGTGATAATCTTTTACCGCCACAAACTTTACATATTTTTTCAGACATAAACTTTCCATAGAAGGTTCTAGCCATTTCGCTAGTTGTTTCAAAATATAATCTTTTAACATGATTTAAAACACCTTCATAATACTCATAGCTTTCGCGTTTCAAACCATTTGCTGATGTCACATTAATATGTAGGGGTTCATCAGAACCATAAAGAATATAATCAAGTTGCTTTCTAGTTAATTTATTTATTGGTTTGTTAATATCTATTTTGTAATGTTTCAACATGCATTCAAACACTTGTCATTCTATATTTGTAGTTCCTGCAGTGTTTTTATAATATTCAATACCACCATCAATAATTGATAGCTCAGGATAAGGAATCATCTTATTTTCATCACCTTCAAATGTAATTCCTAATCCTTTACAATTTGGACATGCACCAATTGGTGAATTAAATGAGAATAGTCTTGGTTCCATTTCCGGAATTGAAAAACCACATTTCTTGCATGCATGTGCTTCTGAATATTCATATTCCTTGTCATTTATAAGAAAAATTACTTCATGTAGTGGTGAATTTTTTAATGCATTTTCAACAGCATCAGTTATTCTTGAACGTGTATTTTTATCATTGTGACTAATAATTCGGTCAATAATAATATCGATATTATGGAAATTATTTTTGTTTAATTCAATTTCTTCATCAAGTGAATAGATTTTATTATCAATTCGTATTCGCAAGAAACCTTGACTTCTTAGTTTGTCTAATTCCTTTTTAAATGTGCCCTTTTGTTTTCTTACATATTTAGAAATTATTTGAATTTTGTCATTTTCATTAACATTTTCAAAAACTTTATCAACAATTTGTTTTATAGTTAAAGTTTCAATTTTACCATGACCATTTGGACAATAAGGGTCACCAACTCTGGCAAACAAAACTCTTAAAAAATCATAGATTTCAGTTACTGTACCAACAGTTGATCGAGGGTTATGTGATGTTGATTTTTGACTAATAGCAATAGCAGGCGATAGTCCTTCAATTGTATCAACATCGGGCTTTTCATTACCACCTAAAAATTGACGAGAATATGTCGATAATGATTCTAGATATCTTCTTTGCCCTTCAGCATAAATAGTATCAAATGCTAATGATGACTTCCCACTACCACTAACACCTGTAATAACAATGAGTTTATTCTTAGGAATTTCAACATTAATGTTTTTAAGGTTATTTTCTCTAGCACCCTTTATTATCAATTTGTCCATTTTAAGTTAATTTTAATCTATTGAATTTTTATTTCTTAAGTTTATAAATTCTTTTTTATCATCTATAATTGAATATTTTTCAATAAAAATATTATTGTTGATAGCAGCACTAATTACTTTATCAATGTTTTCTGTTGTGACTATGTTTTGGGGAAAAATTGGTTTTTTAAGAGAATCATGATATGAAGTCCAATGCAATATATCCATATAGTGATTTTTTGAAAACATGTTTCAAAGAATTTCATCAAAAGAATTTAAAACAAAATAATATGTTCTATTAGTATCGATTTCTTCTTCGAGCAATTCTAATATTTTAATATATGTTTTTTCAACTGTAGCATCACTATTTGTAACACAAAACATATTATTTTCAATTTTTGAAAAATTAACATTTAAATCATTTTCCATTGTCTTAAATGTTTTATATTCCTTAAGTAATGAAGTATTATAAGGATCATAGAATATAAAACTTAAAAAGTCATTTTCATAAATATAGTGATGAAAAGTTAAATAGTCATTAATTGTTGCTTTATCAACAACAAAATCGTTGATAAAACTTCTATATTTCATAATATCTGTTGAATATAAAAAACTTTTTGTTTCTGAGGATGAGGCTATTAAAAATGATTTTAATATAGCCACACGAATTAAGGCTGATTTAACTTCTTTACTTAATAAACTCTTAAATATTATTTTTTTATTCCTAATATCATATAAACATGCACCATTATTACAAATAATGTAACCAGTTTTTGGCTCAATATTCTTATTAAAAATTTTAAGAATTCTAGGTAAACTAAATTTAGTTACAAAAACATAGATAATTTCATCATCATGTTTTTTTAGTAGATCACCAACTTTTTTTGACAAAAAGGCTTGAGTTATTTTATCTTTTTTAGGTTCAATGCTAAAAATAAAAATTTTCTTCTTGTTTTTGAGAGATATTTTGCTTTTGGAATTATTTCCTTTTTTTTGTTGCATTATTTCATTAATTTTATTTGATCTTTTAGAAGTTTAATGAAGTCATTTAATGAAACATTTGTTTCGTTTGATTTTCCGTATTGTCGATATGTTACAGATTTAGATTTTATTTCTTTTTCACCAATAACTACTTGATATGGAATTTTTTTAATTTGTGCTTCTCTTATTTTTTTAGATAATCTTTCATCAGTATCATCTACTTTTGCACGAATATTTTTTTCTAATAATTGCAATTTAATTTTGTGTGCTACATCATTATAATTATCATTAACAGGTATCAACATAACTTGTATTGGTGACAACCATAATGGTAGTACACCTTTAGTTTGTTCTAGTAAGATTGATAAATAACGTTCAAATGTTCCTATAATTCCAGCATGAATAAATACTGGTGTTGCTTTTTTACCACTTTGATCAATGTATTCAAGCTTAAATCTATTTGGTAATAAGAAATCTAATTGAATTGTTGATATTGTTATTATGTGACCTAAAACAGTCTTAATTTGCATATCAATTTTAGGACCATAAAAAGCAGCCTCACCAATTACTTCCTTGTAAGGAACGTTTAATGTTTTTAACGCTTTTCTTAATTGATTTTCAGCACTATTTCACATTTTGTCATCATCGAAAAATTTTTCTTTATTTTTTGGATCACGAAGTGATAATTCAACTGAATAAATTGATGTGCCTAATGTTTTATGAGCTTCATTAATAATGCTATAGATTTTTTTAATTTCTTGGTTAATTTGACTTGACATCAAAATAGTATGAGTATCAACAAGTTGCATTTGTCTTACACGCTCTAGACCTGTGAGTGCACCACTAGCTTCATAGCGATGTTGAATACCAAACTCAGCAATTCTAAAAGGTAATTCACGATATGAATGTGGCTTTTGTTGGTAAGTTACAATGTGATGAGGACAATTCATTGGTTTTAAAACAAATTCCTCATTATCAACTTTTAGCTCAGTAAACATATTTTCACGGTAGTGATCTCAATGACCAGAAATTTTATATAGTTGGGTAGTACCTAGAATAGGAGTCTGAACAAACTTATATTCATTTCTTTGTAATAGATTACGACAATAATCTTCAATTTGAAATTTTATATTAGTTCCATTTTCAAGTCAAATAGGTAAACCTTGTCCAACTCTTTCATCAAAACAAAATAATTCAAGACTAGCACCTATTTTACGGTGGTCTCTTTCATTCTTCTCATGTAAATATTCTTTATACTCATCAAACTCTTTTTTGTTTTTTCTAGCTCATCCTTCAATAGCAATAAGTTGTTCGCTTTTTGGGTTGTTATCAAAATATTGACCTGAAATATTTACTAACTCAATAAAATCAATATTAGGGAATTTATTTAAATTCAAACAATCACAAATATCAACAAAATCGTTACCAATTTTAATTATTGAAACATTATCGTTTTTCAAATGATTGATTTGATGTTTTTTATAGATATTAGATTTAAATATTTCTAATGCCTTTTTCTTTGAAATGTTTTCAAATTTAACTGTTAAATTGCTATCAATATTTTTCTTTATGATTTTTTTTATCTTATTAAAGTCATTAGCAGATAATTTTATATTGTTTGGTAGCTTAAAGCTATATCTAAATCCAATTTCTGTTAAAGATTTCTCACCTAGTTTAGCATTTGGATACATATCCATTATCGATTTTGCTATAAGTTCACTAGCTAAATCGTTTAAATTGTTTATTTCATTTTTTATCATTGTTTAATTCTCCATTTTTCTTACTTTATTAATAAATTTTTATTCATTTGTATGATTCGTTTCGATTATCTTATTAACCAAAATTCTCGTATATAAATCTTTATTTTTATTAATTTTCGTGTGGAGTTCACCATCAATTATTAAATGTGCATTAGGATCTTTTTCTACTATTTCTGATAATTTTTTTGATAAAGGTGATAAGGCATAAATAGAGAAATAATCAACTCATTTATAGTTGAGCATTTTTCTTTCTTGTTTGATCTTTGCAAAATAAACATATTTGTTTGTTTTGCTAAATCCACCACTTACTATATTGCCTTCAATTGTCACTTTATTAATAACCTTATCCATGAATTTTTATATATCAATTATAATATAATATTAAAACATAATTATGTTTGTTGATTTACAACCTTTGATTCTATCAAAAACTAATAAGCGAAAATTTAATGATCTTGTAAAACGAGAGCATAATCGTTTATCTGTTACATACATAAGCGCATGAATTGGTTTAATATCGGGAATTTTAACTTGTGCCATTAACGTTACCAATATTATGCTTCCAATAAATGCTTATACTTCAGTTTATAATGGTGTTTGAAGGTTACTATTTGATTTCTTTGGTTATTTTACAACTCAATCTAACATCTTGGTAATTTTGACATATGTATTCTTCCTAACATTGTTTAAGACAAAGATGTTTAATAACCGTAATTTTGTTCTAGCTGTTGGAATTTATATCAATTTAACAATGATGACATACTGGACAATTATGCTTCCTCAGTGAATAATGCATAAGTTAGATACATATTTATGATGATCTATTTTTGATACTATTTCATTTCATTTAGTATGTCCAGTAATCTATGACATATTTTTATTGTCGAACATAAATTACCCATGCAAAAAAATTAAAAATCCTTTAAATCGTATGTATTCACACTTTTTTTCTTGATCTCTATTAATCTATCCAATTTGTTACATGTTATGAGTAATACTCATCAATTTTACTAAATTACCTGAAAGTGCTTTTAGACCTGATGTTTATAGTATTGATGGTGCATCTTTGTTTCCAGATGTATTGATTGGTAAGGATCATGCCTATGCTTCTATTTATAATCAAATGACTAATTTTAATCCTAAATGTTTTATTATCAAATATGGTTACGGTTGAAACCCAAATGTTGCATGTTATGATAATCATTCTGGTGGAAATATTTTATATCTTTTGGTTGGGATGCCAGTTAGTTTAGTTCTTTTCTTTAACTATATTTGGATCGTATCATTTAATAACCGTTTCTCGACTCCAAAAGAGATGACAAAAGAATTACATCAAAAGCACAAGATATATGAATTTCATAATGCTAATGTTTATTCTAAGTATGTACGTAATTTCTGTAGGGAACTTAATGCAATAAACTCAAAGAAAAAGTCTCATAAGTATGGTTAAAAACAAAACAATACAAAAAATTAAAGATTTGTTGCAAATTCTTAAGATTTATATTAATGCCGATGGTGGTGATGTAGAATATGTTGAATATAAAAACAAAATTCTTACATTAAAAATCACCGGCAAGTGCGTTGGTTGTCCATTCCAATATAATACTTTTGATGAAGGCATTAAAGTTGCATTTCTTCAAGAAATAAAAGAAATAAAAGATGTTGTATTTGTTAAATAAAAAAATGTAGCAATCAATGCTACATTTTTTTTAATTGATAACTTTATTAGAATAACTTGTAATTAAATTTATTTGCTTTTAAATCAGCTTTAAATTGATTTGTTGATTTTGAATCAAAGAAAATAGCAAATAACATGTATTTACCTGGTTTTGTATTTGGGACGATTTGTGATTCGCATAGAACACAATAAGCAGAACCGTTATTTTTTGTTAATAATTCACAGAATTTTCCAACTCTATTTTTATCTTTTAATTCAATACTAAACTTAATTTTTCTATTTAATAATTGTAATCCTTTTGAAAGAGCTAGGCAATATTTTGCTGTATCAATATTTCCTCCAGATAATAATAAAGCAACATTTTGACCTTTGTTAATTTTTATTTTACCAGAAATTATTGCAGCTGTTGGCATTGCTCCAGCACCTTCAACAACAAGTTTGCTTGAATCACTTATCAATGCAATTGCTTGTGTAATTTCATCTTCAGTAACAGTGACAATTTCATCAACTCAGTCTTTAATAATACTGAATGTAATATTACCTGGAGTTTTAACTGCACATCCATCAGCCAAAGTAGGTATACCTTTTGAATAACTAATAATTTTTCCTTTTTGCTTTGACAATTTCATAGCAGGGAAATTTTCTGCTTGTACACCAATAATCTTAATATTAGGGTTAATTGTTTTTGCACATACAGCAACACCAGAAATCATTCCACCACCACCAATTGGAACAATGAATGTATCAATATTAGGGTTTTGATTTAATGTTTCTAAAGCAATTGTTGCTTGACCGGCAATAACTTCTTTGTCATCATAAGGTGGAATTTCAACATATCCTTTTTCTTTTGCTAATTTTTTACTTAGTGCATATGCTGCATCAAATGAAGGCTCTTTAGCCAAAATAACATTACCACCAAAATTTTTTGTTGCGTTTATTTTTGTAAGAGGTGCATTAGATGGCATGCAGATATAAGATTTAATGTTTAATTTAGTTGCAGTAGCAGCTGTTCCTTGAGCATGGTTACCTGCTGAAGCACAAATAACACCCTTTTTTCTTTGTTGAGGTGTTAAGTTCATTATTTTATTACATGCACCTCTAATTTTGAATGATTTTACAAGTTGTAAAATTTCAACTACTTGATAAAAATTTGCATTATATTTTCTTGAAAGAGAAGTGCAATACTTCAATTTCACTGGATAAACTAATCCAGAATTTGTTAATTTTTTTTCAGCTTGGATAATATCTGAAAATTTAATAGGTGAACACAATGTTTTTTTTCTATTCGTCATACTTTCTCCTTTATACTATAAGTATAACACATTTTAAAAACAACATAAAAATAAAAAAATGTAGTCAAATGCTACATTTTTATGGTGGTCTGTGAGGGGCTCGAACCCGCGACCCGATGATTAAGAGTCATCTGCTCTACCAAGCTGAGCTAACAGACCATAACATTATGGTATTATAACAATACGAGATTATTTAATGTAGATAAGACTAAGACAATAGTGTTATTAGGTTTGCTCCTATAGTAACACAACTTACTCCAGCCATACCAACATCTGTAATGTAAGTTATTTGATTTAATATTTTTTCATTTCACGTTTTAAATCTCGCTCTTTGATTGTTTCTCTTTTATCATGAGCATTTTTAGATTTACACAAAGCAAATTCAATCTTAATTTTATTGTTTTTTAAATAAACAATGCTTGGGATACATGCTAAACGTTCTTTTTTTATTTGTTGTTGTAGTCTTATTATCTGATTTTTATTCAATAATAGTTTTCTTGTTCGATCAGCAACAATTGACACATTAGCAGCTTCATTATATGGAGCTACATACATGTTTAATAAATATGCTTCATTATGTTTAAAAACTATAAAGGCCTGATCAATATTGGCATTAGCTTTAACTATTGATTTAACTTCATAACCTTTTAATGAAATTCCTGCCTCAATTCTTTCAATAACAATGTGATTTAAATTAATTTTTTTATTTTTGAATAAAATGTGCATATTACCTATTACCTAAATGTTCAACAAGTTCAAAATTTATTTTTCTAGTTAGTTTATCAGCTGCAATGACTTTTACTTTAACTTTAGTTCCTAAACTAAATCTTAAGCCTTTAGTGCGACCAATAAGTTCATTCGTTTTTTCATTATACACATAGAAATCATTTTTTAGATTTTCTAATTTTATTAATCCCTCAATTGTATTGTCTAATTGAACAAAAACTCCAAATGAATTAATGTTAGAAATAAAACCAATGAATTGTTCACCAATATGTTTAGTCATATATTCAGCAAATTTCATTGCATTAACACTTCTTTCACATTGAATAGCAATCAATTCATTCTTAGATGATAATTCTGCAATTTCATTTAATTGACTAGCTAGTTCATTTCTTTGTGTATCTGTATATTGTTCTCGGGCAAAGATGAACATTCAAAATAATCTTTCAACAATTAAATCAGGATACCTTCTAATAGGTGAAGTAAAATGGGTATAGTTTTTTAATGCTAAACCAAAATGTCCAATATTTTTTGTATCATACTTAGCTTTTGCTAAGCACCTTAAAATAATCATGCTAATCAAATCAAGATTTTGATTATTCTTATTCTGTTCGAATCATATACTAATATCTTTTTGTTTTATGTTTTTTAAATCTGTTGAAATTTTGAAGTTTAGCCTTTTAACATCAGCAATCATATTTTTAATTTTTTCTTCATTAGGTTTATCATGTGTACGATAAATAAAAGGTACTTTATTATCATGAGCAAATAAAGTTACACATTCATTGGCTTGCAGCATGAAATTTTCAATCATGTTTTGTGCCATACCTGTTTTATGCAACTCAATTTTAATTGGAAATCCATTTTCATCCAATATTATTTCTGGTTCAGGGATAACAAAATTTATATATCCTCGAGCAAATTTTACTTTGTCAAGCAACAAATGAAGTTCTTTTGCATTTTCTAACATCTTTTTAACTTCAGGATTTTCATTTTTAAAATCAATTTTTTCTGCAAAAAAATCATTTACTTCGTCATAATTAAATCTTCTTTGACTTTTTATATATGAAGGGTACACATTATATTTAATCATTTTGCCATTTTTATCAATATCCATTTCGCATGTCATTGTTAGTCTTATAACATCATGGTTTAATGAACAAATATCATCCGATAAAATATGAGGTAGCATTGGGATAACACGATCTGCTAAATATATTGAACATCCTCTTTTCATTGCAACTTTGTCTAATTCAGACTGGTAATTAATATAGTGAGCAACATCAGCAATACATACATATAGTTTATACGTATCATTATTTTTAATAACGCATATAGCATCATCAAAATCTTTTGATTTTTTAGGATCAATTGTTACAATAGGCAATTTTGTTAAATCACGTCTTATTTGTCTCTGGGTTTGATCAAAATTAACTTTTAGTTTACGACATGAATTTAATAGATCATCATCAAAATCAGGCTTAATACCATTATCAAATACAATCGATAAAACATCAACACCAACATCAGATTTATGGCCAATAATTTTTGCTACATGGCCATAAGCTTTTTGATTTTCATACTTTTTAATTTTTATTAATATTTTTTGGTCGTTTACAAGACCTTCAATATCATCAAGTATGATATTGTAATACATTTTTTCATCATCTGGTTTAATTGTATATTTGCCATCTTTTATATTGAAAGTGCAGACATAGAAATCTTTTTCATGTTTGATGACTTTGGTCACAACTGCATGAATTAATTTATTATCTTCTTTTGGGTTTTTAACTAATTGAAATTCAACTTGATCATTATTAAGAGCACCATTAATATTCATAAAATGAACAAAGTATTTAGTTTTATTCTCATTATCCAATGTTATCAATCCAGAGTGTTTACTGTTAATTTTAATTGTTCCTACATAAGTCTTAGATGTATCAATTTCGCCAGTAATGTAACCAATAACTAGTTTTTTAGAAATGCGCATCTCTTTTAATGATCCAATATCAATCATTTCATTAATTGTTTGATCATACAACTCATTAGGAATAAAAGATGAATGCTTATTTGCATTAATTATTTTTTTAAAAAGAACATGTCTTGGTATTGGTAATGTCTCATTACTAATTACTAAAAGAATTAATTTTTCTAAATCAGATTTTGTAATAAATTTTTTCATTTATTACTTAGGTATAGCTTTGTAAACTATGCAAATAACAGCCATAACAAAAATTATAAAAAACATTATCATTTGTAAAATTTTGAAAAATCCACGATCTTTTGTTTTCTTGAATAATTCTAAGTCTTGTCCAGCCATTGCACTTAAACCTGATGTTGAGCCAGTAGGTGATAATAGTAAACCAATGATGGTTGCTATTGATGCTATTGTTATTAAAATGATGACTGCTCAATCCATAATCTTATGTATATTTTACTTTATTAATATAGATCCTCTACTTGTACCAATACGATTAGCACCAGCTTTAATCATTTTTATCATATCTTCATGAGTTTTAATACCGCCTGAAGCTTTAATAAGTAGGGTATTTTTTACAGATTTTTTTAATAGTTTTACGTCTGCAACTGTTGCACCACCTATTGAAAAACCTGTTGAAGTTTTAACAAAATCAGCTTTTGCTTGTTTAATACATTTGCATAATGCAACTTTTTCTTTATTTGTCAACAAGCAAGTTTCAATGATAACTTTTAATATTTTGCTACCACATACTTTTTTGATAGCAGCAATTTCTTTTGTTATATATCCGTAATTGTTTTCTTTAACCTTACCAATATTAATTACCATATCAAGTTCTTGAGCACCATTTTTAATTGCATCTTTTGCTTCAAAAACTTTAGTCTCTGTTGTATTGGCTCCTAAAGGAAAACCAATAACAACACAAGTCTTTACCTTTGAGCCTTTTAGTTCTTTTCTAACAAGTTTAACAAAACATGGATTCACACATACAGAAGCAAACCCATATTTACGTGATTCTTTACATAAAGCTTTTATTTGTGATTCTGTAGCTTGAGGGCTAAGTAACGTATTATCAATGTATTTACAATATTTATTTATCATATTGAGTTTTATATTTTTAAGCTTATTGCAGTCTCTAGAGCCAATTTTGCCATGTTTTTAAATGTAGTTTGACGTTCATATGCATTCATTTCTTCATGTGTAATCAAATTATCACAACATGTTAAGATTGTTAATGCATCTTTCTTGGCACGTACAGCAGTAGCATATAAACCAAATGCTTCCATCTCTACGGCTTTAGCATTTCCAGACATTTTTTTACATTCTTTGATGCTATATCTTGAATAAAATGCATCACCACTTACAACACGACATTTTAAGCACTTAATTTTATTTTTTGCTGCAGTTTTTATTGTAGAGTCTAGAAGGTATTTACTTGGTTTTAAAACCTTGTTAGTTACTTTAACGCCTATTTCTTTCGCATATGAGCTATCACTATATGCTTCATTAACAATAATAACATCACCAATATTTACGGATTTATCAATTGAACCTGTAGATCCTACACGGATAATGTATTTAGCACCAAAAAGTGTGAATAATTCATGTGAATAAATTCCAATACTTGGAATTCCCATTCCACTTCCAAATATAGTTACTTTCTTATTTTTGTAGTAACCAGTAAAACCATACATTCCTCTAATTTGGTTAACAAGTTTTACTTTTTTTAAAAATGTTTCTGCAATCCATTTAGCTCTTAGTGGATCGCCTGGCATTAATACAACTTTTGCAATGTCAGCTTTATCATTAATATGTACACTCATATAATTAGTATCTCAATTCCTTTTTTAGATTACACAATATTATATTATTAATATAATAAATACGTATGAAAAATAATGTTGTTAATGTTGTAATTGAGATTCCTAAGAACTCAAACATAAAATATGAATATAATCGTAGCACTGGTCAAATAAGTGTTGACCGTATTTTATATGGACCTAGTGTATATCCTGAAAACTATGGTTTTATTCGCGAAGCTTTAGATTGAGATGGCGATGAATTAGATGTATTAGTTATAGCTGATCAATCTTTTATGCCTGGAATTGAAGTACCTACAAGAATTTTAGGTGCAATGTTAATGATTGATTCTGGCGAAACAGATACTAAATTAATTGGTGTTATTGATTGTGATCCACGTTTTAAAGATTTTAATTCTTTAAATGACTTACCTAAACACAAACTTGATGTAATCCGTGATTTTTTTGAAACATATAAAAGATTACAGAAAAAAGAAGTTAAAGTTGGCGGATTTAAAGATGCAAAATGAGCTATTAATGAACTAAATAAATGCAAAAAAATAATGGTTAAATATGGTAAGATGCCAAAAGATAAATTTCTTGCCAAAATGCAAAAAGAACATCCTGAAAAATATCGTTAATTAATCAATAAAGTGAAGCATATGCTTCATTTTATTTTTAATTAATTTTTTCATTGTCTTGATTTAATTTCTTGGAAATTGTTATTATTTTTACAAGTAGCTCATATCAATATGTTTTTTCAAATGGTGAAAATTCATATCTTCGTTCACATAATTGTTTAGTATAAGCTAATAACTTTTTGAACAATGGTTTATTTTCTTTTAATAATTTTGCATTAATTCCAGCATCATCAATAATAGTTGTTAATATTATGTTAGCATCATTTTTGTATGAATGATATTTTAAGCGATTTCTTAACATTCTTATTGTGTATTCCAATAGATATGAAATAGTTGTTTCAATTTTTTCATTATTGATCATACTGTAATATGATATTAATGCAAAACTATCTTCTGGTATGTTAATTTTTATGTTTCTTTGGCATATACCATTTACATTGGATAATTTATTCTTACTAGGCATAAAACCTCCTTATTATTGGTAATTTTATTGATTGTGCACAATAAACTGTCTTAAAATCTTTTGATAATTTTTTATTAAATTCACACAAAAAGTACATATTTTTATATTTTTTCTTTATTTTGTGTATAATATGTGTAATAAAGTGGAGCAAAGTGGAGATGTTACTAGGAACTTATAACCATTCATTAGATAGCAAAAAACGCTTAATTATTCCTGCTAAAATTGTTGCAAAGCTTGATAAAAAAGTTGTAGTTAGCAAGGGTTTTGAAGGTTGCTTAGAACTTAGAACAGAAATGGAATTTGAGAATTATTCTCAAAAACTTTTGAAACTTTCTCAAAACAAAAAAGAGGCACGTATTCTTATTCGTCAATTATTAGCGAATGCTGCTGATTTGTCAATTGACAATGCCAATAGAATTTTAATTCCTAATGTTTTATTAGATGAAACAAAGATTAAAACACAGGTAACAATAATTGGTTTAGGTGATAAACTTGAAATTTGAGATACAAACTCATACAATGAATTTAAAAAATTAACTGATAAAACATATGAGGATATTGCTGAAAGAATAGATGATGACAATGGCAGCAAAATGTAAGCATACACCAGTATTATTAAATGAATGCATTAAGTTATTAAATATAAAACCTAATGGCATTTATATTGATGCTACTGCTGGGATGGGCGGACATGCTGCTGCAATTTTATCCCATTTGGATAAGGGTCAACTAATTTGTATTGACTGTGATAATTTTGCAATTGAGACTTTAAAAAACAAGTTCGCAATGAACAAAAATGTTAAAGTTATAAAATCAAATTTTTCTGACATTGATACCAAGCTAAAAAATGAATCAATTAAATATGTTGATGGAATTTTGGCTGATCTTGGTGTATCATCACCAATGTTTGATGTTGCTAATAGGGGCTTTAGTTATAAGCATGATGGAAAACTTGATATGCGCATGGATCAAGATCAAAAACTTAATGCATGATTAATTGTTAATAAATCTTCATATGAGCGATTAGTTGAAATATTCACTAAATATGGTGAAGCAAAGGAATCTAGAAAAGTAGCTAAAGCAATTTGTTATTATCGTGATAATAAGTCTATTGATACAACAAATGAATTAGTTGAAATTATTAAAAATGCTGTATCTGTTAAAACAATATACAAGAAAAAACACCCTGCAAGAATTTATTTTCAAGCATTAAGAATTGCTGTCAATGATGAATTAAATAAATTAAATAAATTTATTAAATTAGCATGTGAATTATTATCTTATGGTGGTAGATTGGCAATTATTTCTTACCATTCATTAGAAGACAGAATTGTTAAAAACACATTTAATAAACTAACCACTTCTCTTATTCCTATAGAGGTTCCTATTATTGATCAGGATATCAAATACTCACTAGTCAATAAACATCCAATTGTTCCAAGTGAACAAGAAATAATTAGTAATAATCGAGCACGATCTGCTAAATTACGAGTGATAATGTGTGATGATAAATCTCGAGGTGTAGCTCATGTATAAACTAAAAAAAGTTTTTGGGGTTATATCATTTGAAACAAGATACATAAAAATAATCATTGTTGATGCTTCAAACAATGATTTACATTGTTTGTATTTTAAAAAAGTGATTTATTCAGGTTATGACATGAATGGTAAATTGAATGATATTCTTGGTACAAGACGAATTTTAATAAGTGAACTTATTAAAGTTGATAAATTTATTGGGAATAAAGTAAAACGTTTCATTTTAAATATTTCTAATTTACAAATTAGCATGGTTAATCAAACAATAATTAATCAAGGTTTTAAATCTGAAAATGACATATACAAATATATTGATGAGCACCCATATTATCAGGGTTCAAAATGTATTAAACATCAGATTATTGGCTATGTTGTTAATGGCAAATTAGTGAATGAATTTCCAAGCGAATCAGAATTTGATATCAAATGTATAAATTGTTTTATTAAAAAGGACATTATCTTGGAATATGAAGATTTGTTTAACAAACTATTAATCAATAAGATTGATTTTTATACAAATGCTTTCACATTTGCAAATGCATTTTCATCAAACAGTAATTCATTATTAATTGACATTGCTGATGATCATTGTGATCTTGTAGAGTATAATGCAAACAAAGAAATTGTATCCATACAGAATACTAATTTTGGCACAAATTGGTTAAAAAGTGAATTAATACATAAACTAAAATTTAATGATGATAGTAAGATTGAATTTTTAGCTCACAATATTAAACATTTAAACAACTGTTTTAGTAATCCAATAATAGCAAATTACCATCAAGATAAGTACTTAAAAGTAAAACAGTTATGCTTAGAAGATTTTAAAAAAATTTGTTTGTCAATTGTTAAAAAACAAATTAATAACTTCGAGTCAATTTTAGCAGATAAGCAATTTGATGAAATAAAAATTAATTGCTCTAATGGATTTAGTGAAATATATTCACTTGCAAATGAATTAGATTATTTAGAAATAAACGGTAAGAAAGTTGAAATGTGTAATAAATCAATTTTAGGTTTGGAGGATGAATATGTTACCCATTTATTTTATGTGTTAAAAGATATTAGTAGTCGTTATGAGAAAACTAAAGATGCAAAATTAACAAGCCTAGATGCATTCTTCTCGGAAGAAATGGGTTTAAATCAATTCCACAAAAACATTATTATTAAATTTGGAATTCAAAGCACAAAAATATGATCAAAATTAGGAGATGGAGATTAATTATGTCAATTATCGATGAAATAATAAGCAATAAAAACGAAAACAAAAAAACTAATGATATTAATTCATTAATATCAAAAAGCAAGTTTAAAAATAACTTTCTAGATCTTGAAAGCAACTATGGTAATTTTAAAATTACTGTTTTAGGTATTGGCGGAGCTGGATGTAATGTTATTGCTGAAATGAAATCAACACAAAAATGAGCAGATAATGTTCAATTCTATGGAATAAATACTGATGTAGGGTCATTGAAGAGAATTTGAGGTTGCACAGATGTTTGGTTATTAGGAAAAGAAAGATATCGTGGTGGTGGTAGTGGTGGTGATCCAGTAGTTGGCGAAACCGCTGCTAATGATGACAAAGAATCAATTAAAAAAATTCTTGAAGGCACTGATTTACTATTTTTAATTGCTGGTTTAGGTAAGGGAACAGGAAGTGGTGCAATGCCAGTAATTGCTAAAATAGCAAAAGAAATGAACATTTGTACAATTTGTTTAATACATTTACCAAGTGTTCATGCTGAAGGTCCAAAGATATATCTTAATGCGCTTGATAGTTTAAAAAAGATCGTTAACATTTGTGATTCATATTCCATAATTAGCAATGACCGCATTATTAACAATGGGAATAATGAAGTTCTTCCATTGTTATCTTCTTATAAACGTTCAAATGAAGAAATTTCAAATATTATTAGGGTAGTAACTGAGATAATTAATGAGCCAACTAATATAAATATTGATTTCGCTGATGTTCGTAATTTTTTCAAAAATAATCATTCATTTATGGTTTCAACAATTACTATGAATAATAATGAATATACAAAAAATGAGTTGTATGAAAAGATTTCAAATCAAATAGGAAATAGCTATTGCAATTTATCTATTGATAAAACATCAAATATTTTAGCTAACATTGATATTTGTGAAGATACCTCAAGTAATATTGTTTCTGATATTCGCGAAGCATTTATAGATTTGTCTAAAAACAAAGAATTATGAATAGTTAATGGTATTAACTATCATAAGGATGATGGCAAAATTATTTTAAATTTCTTGATTTCATCAAGTGGGAAATATAATAACGATTTAAATATTAAATCACAAAGCGATGTTGTTAATAGAGTTTGAAGTAGATATATCGAAGTTGATGATGAATTGATTAATAATGAAAAATTAAATGAAATTCAGAATAAGATTAATAATAACGAATTAAAAGAAGGTTTAGAATTTGAAAATTTTATTAGCGATGAAGATGAAGAGATTGCTAATATTCATGACACTAAGAGACTAGATTCTAATGAGTGCAATAAAATTTTAACTGAGGCTCTTGATATAAAAGATTTTAATGATCGAAATAGCTATAGCAATTAATTTAATTGCTTAGTTTTTGCTACAATTACTTGAGCGTGTTGAATAATGCGGTCATGTAATTTATAGCCTTTAGAAATTATCCTTTCAACATGATCATTTTTTTGTTGAGATTTATATTCAACATCAATTGCATCCATTACATTTGGATCAAATTTATCACCAATCTTGATACTAATTTCTTCAACACCAATAGATTTTAACCAAGTCTTGAACATAGTACTAAACATTTTAAGACCAATTAAAAAGTTTTTAACTTTTGGATCAGAATTCTCTTGTCCAATAGCTAAATCAAATTTAGAAATTATTCCTAGTAATTCTGATAATGAATCAGCGATAGCATATTTCTTTTTTTCAAGCAAATCTTTTTCAAATTTATCTTGCATCTTTTTGATCTCAAGATCTAGTTGTTTTTGAGCTGCCAACGCTTTTTGATTGACGATATTAATAAAATCTTTATTAAGTTCATCTAGATGTTTGGATTTTTTATTAAGTTCTATTTTTAAATCATTATTTAATTTAATTTCAACATCTAACTGTTTTTGCAATTCTTGAGCTTTTAGTTTTAAAGATTCAAGTTCATTTGACTCTACTTTTTTTAATTCTTCACTATTTTTTTGCTCATTTTTTTTCATAATAAATCTCCTTAACTTATTGTTTTAGCTCTCTTTCTAGCATCTTATTGTATTCATTAACTTCACTATTTTCAATATCTGCAAGATCTGATATTTTTTCAAGTTGTTTAGAATTATATGAGTTTGGGCGAGAATATACTATATTTAGTTTTAAATCACCATTTGAATGTTGACCAAACATATGAGATTTAATATTTTTAATACCATAGTTATTTAAAGTGATTTGTTCACCATTAGCAGTGTTTGGTTTAATCCTAATTTGCTTAATTCCATATGGTGTTGGAACATTTATTATTCCTCCACAAATAGCTCTTAATGGATCAACTAAAACATTAGCAATAATTACTTTACCTTGTCGTTTAAAAATACGACTTGGTTCAACAAAAATTGTAATGTATAAATCTCCTTTTCTACCATTAATTTCATTACCTTTATTGTTTACAACAATAGTCTGTCCATTTTCAATTCCTGCAGGAATTTGTACAGTAATTTTATCTTTAGCTTCTAAATATCCAGTTCCTCCACATTTAGGGCATTTAGTCTTAATTATTTTTCCTGTTCCTTTACATTTTGGGCAGGTAGTTTGTGTTTGCATTACACCAATAAATGTTCTTGTTTGAGTTACTACGTAACCAGTTCCATTACATTTATCACAAGTTTTAAAATCTTTACCTCCAACACCATTACATTCATCACAAACCTTTTTAATTGGAATTGTGAATTCTTTTTCAATACCAAGCACTGAATCGATGAAGCTTATTGTTGCTTGAGCTTGAATATTTAATGAAAAACTAGGACCATTTTTTGTTTTTTTACGACTTCTACCACCAAAAAATGATGAAAAAATGTTATCTTCATCATCGTCATCACCACCAAAATTAAAATGAAAGCCACCAGAACCATTTTGTCCCCTAAAAAAACTATTGAAAATATCAAAAGGGTTAATGTTTTCATTACTAAAACCATTTTGGTTTAGGCCATCAAAACCAAACTGATCATAAATATTTCTTTTTTCAGTATCACTTAAAACTTGGTATGCTTCATTTATTTCTTTAAATTTTTGTTCAGCATCAGGTTCTTTATTTCGGTCAGGATGGAATTTCATTGCTAATTTTCTAAATGCTCGTTTTATTTCATCCAAACTTGCATTTTTAGCAACACCTAAAACTTCATAATAGTCTCTCTTTTTGTTATTGTTAGACATATGTATATTATATCTATAAATTAGCAATCTAATCAATAAAGTGCTAAACTAAAATTTTGTACTTTATTTATTTTTTTTATTTATATTATTTAGTAAAATATAAATGTTGTTTATGACATCTTCTAAAAAGAAAAAAAGTAGTTTGACATCAGTCGTTATAGGATTTTTTCTTATTATCATAGCTTTAGCTAGCTTTGGTATAAGTACTTTTTTTAGCTTAAAAAAATATTTTAAAGGTGAGAATTATAATTCAGTAATAAATGTTCGATATGAACTTGATCCTTATAGGTCTGAAAATCCTGCAATTGACAAAAAATCAGGAATTAGTTTAGAAGAACTTAAACTCGAATTAAATAGAACTGCTGATGCATATTCAAAATATTTACTTGATAAAAAAATCTCAAGTGAAAATGTAAAAACTGAAATTATTGAACAAGACGATGGTTATCATGCATTTATTGATGCTAGTCTTTATAATTACAAAGTAAAAACATCTGATCCAGAAATTTCAAATAATGATGATAAGAATAAAGATGTTGCTCTTTCTTTGGCATATTATTCAAATATGGATATTGGTAGATTTAGCATTATTTACTCAGATGGCTATAAAGATAAATTTGAAGAAGCAAAATTATATATGTGGGATATAAATCAGGACGACGATTATAGTTTAACTGATGATGACTCAAAAATAAAATTTAATGCTCAACAAAATAGAATTGATATTAAGTTACGTTCACAATATTCTTTTGGTAAAAAAGATGAAAATAATGTTTATGCTAAAAATTCAATAAAAGAAACATTTTCAAATGCAAAGAGTGCCCAACCAGGTGAAGAGGATGATAAAACTCCATTTATGATTATCTTTCATAACTTCAATGGCATGATTAATGAAATGAATTACATAACATTCATTTGCGATCAATATAAAGGTGAAGGTAAATATTTAAAAGATATAAGGGATGCATATTGACAATTATCAGATGATCAAAGAGAATTTGGTAAATATATGCGTGATGCATCACACAAATTCATAGATAACTCAGGTTTTATTGATAATTATTCATTTACTAAAAGTTATGGATTTCAAAAAAATATTAGAGATCCATTAGAACAAAAAGAATTATTACCACAAGATGATGCTGTAACTACATTTGATAGTTCAAATTTGTTTTATGCTTTACAAGATATTGGTGGTGACAACCAAATCGAGATTGGTAAATCAAATAATTTGAGATATGACTTCTTAAATAAGTACATTCTTGGTATAGTTAATAAAGATAACTTTACTGATTATTTACCTGATAAAGATCCAACAAAATCAAGTATTGATTCTGATGGTAATTGACTTTCAATTCCTAATTTGACAAATAAATATTTTACAGCTCAACAGTTGTATAAATCAATGACTGACCAAAAGTCATTATTCCCAATAATTAATACTCTTTGTCCAACATCAACTGGTTCAAAAGACATTAACAAGATGCTACAAAACGGTATAACTTCTAATGTTAATGTTTCATTAATTAATCCTGATTTTAATCGATCAATTTTACAAATTGATAATGCTTCACTAACCACATTAATAGCGATAGCTGTTTTATTATTAATAATTGGTATTGTCGTTTCTATTTTATATAGAATCCCAGGATTTGTTTCATTTGTATGAATGATTTTACCAATAGGATTATTACCATTAATAATGTTCTTAACTGGTTTTGGTCTATCATTATGTTTATTAATTGGTATCTTAATAATAATGATGGTTTCATCAGTATCTTTATTTATTTCTTTAAATAAAGTAAAAGCTAACCATGTCAACCATAAGACTTTAGATCAATCAATAAGACTAGGATTTAAACACTCATTAATTACTGTTTTAGATTTCCATGTTATTAGCTTAATTGCTGGAATTACAATGTTGTTTTTCCCAATGGGTCAAATATTTGCATTAGGTATGTGTTTAATTGTTGGCTCATTATTATCATTTGTATGTACTTATGGATTAAATTATTTAAATCAAACAATGTTGTTTAATAATGACATTGGTATGTATAAATTTCAATGGTTTTCAGCTAATGTTTATGATGTTAATTCAAATGAATATGATAAAGATTTTGAAATCTTACCATCAAATTCAATAAAGAAGCATATTAATTCAGGTTTGAATAAAAACGGATATATTAGTAAGATTACTACTGTTAATAATTTAAGTTTTAAAAAGCAATGGTTAATTCCATACACTTTAATAGCAATAGCTTTAATAGTTGTTGGATTTACATTAGCTTTTGTTTTAAAAATGATTAATTTGAATAGTTTTAATATTGGTACTTATTTAATAATATCTAGACAAGATGGTATCACTAAAGATTTAATAATGCGAGCATTAAATTCACTGAATGTTAGTTGGTTTAACTTTAAAATTAATGCTGATTACTTCACGATTGAATCATCAGCAATGTTTACTATTGGCACAAATGAATATACTAGTTTAGTTAATGCTTTAGTTGATAATGGAATAAATAGCTATTTTATTCAAAACATTAATAATCAAATAACTATTAATTTTACTATCAACTGTTTATGAATTTTATTGACATTTGCTGCACTAATGTCAGTTTATACTTTAATAAGATACAACTGATATAGCATTATTCCAACATTTGGTTCATTCATATTAACTTGCGCATTAACTTTTGCACTAGTTGTAATGTTTCGTGTTCCAATTAATATTTATACAAATTATGCCTTCATAATGATTGGTATCATGAATTATTTATTAATGTATGCATTAATTTCTTCTTTCCTTTCAAAATATATAAAAAGTAATCCAACACTATATAGTGATTTGCAGAGTTTATACATTTATACAATTAGTACATTTAATGAGTGCTCATTTGAAATAATTACTTTATATTTAGGCGTAAGTTTACTAATGCTTTTATTGTTACCATCAACAACAATTTTCTTCATATTAAATATTTTAATTGGTATAGCAGTTATGGTATTGAATACTTATATAATTTTGCCAATTGTTACATATGTATTTAATAATTGACATAATATGTATAGAATACGTGTAAGAAGAATCCAATTAGCAACAGATAAGAATAATTTAGATAAGATAGATGAAGAATTAATTGATTCAATAAATATTAACACTAGAAGGTATGAAAAAGATTAGATTTATGAAAAAAACCGCTAAACAAATAAAAAATAAACCATCAATTAAATCATTAGAAAAGTATATTCTTTGTGTAAAAGATTATCCAATTAAAGGTGTGTTATTTAGAGACTTAACACCTATTTTAGCAAACAGTAGAATATTTACCCAAGTAATAGATGAATTATATTCACGCACAGCTAATTTAAAATATGATGCGATTCTTTCACCAGAATCACGTGGTTTTTGATTTGGTTTACCATTAGCAAATAAAGCACAAGTCAGCTTTGTTCCTGTCCGAAAACCTAATAAATTACCTCGCAAAGTGTTATCAGCAAAATATACACTTGAATATGGTACTAATGAATTACAAATTCATGCTGATGCATTAAAACCCGGAGCAAGAGTTTTAATCGTTGACGATATTATTGCTACTGGTGGAACAATTAAAGCTATTTATAATTTGGTAAAACAATCTAAAGCCCAAGTTGTTGGTATTGCTGCATTAGCAAGTCTAAAAGCACTAAAGGGCCAGGAAGTAATTAAGAAATTAGGTATAAAAAATACTACCTGATTAATTGAATTTTAATTTTTTTGCTGAATTAGTTTAGTGGAAAAATAAGTGAATGGTAATCACTTGCCTCAAGTTCGATTCTTGAATTCAGCACCATATATCTTGGGTAGTAGCCAAGCGGTAAGGCATCTGATTCTGAATCAGATATGCATTGGTTCGAATCCAATCTACCCAGCCATAAAATTAATTTATTTTTAAATTTTTATATAGCATTGATTAAGCTTTGCAATTATTTACTAAGCAATGTCTTATTTATTTATATTATTTATCTATATACAAATTAGTTTATATAATATTTCATAGTTATTTTATTTATGGAGGTACTAAATTGGTAAAAATTCGTTTAACACGATTAGGTAAACATAAAAATCCATTTTATCGTATTGTCGCAGTTGATTCACGACGTAAAAGAGATGGTAGTTATCTAGCTATGGTGGGTACATATGAACCTTTTAGTGGTAAAGTTAATTTAAAAACTGATGCAATTTTAGATTTTTTATCTAAAGGTGCAATGTTAAGTGAAACAGTTGCTAATATTTTAAAACAAAAAGGTGTTTTGCAACAGTACTTAAAAGCAAAGAAACCAACTAAAAAACATAAAAGACCAAAAAAAGCAAAAAAAACAAATAAATCTGAAGAGATTAAAAAATAATTGTGAAAATTTCTATTCTTACACTTTTTCCAGAATTATTTGAAAAATTTGTAAACACATCAATAATTTCTCATAGTCTAACAAAAAAGATTAATGAAATTGAAATAATTAATTTTCGTAATTATTCAAAAAGTTCTCACAAACGTGTTGATGATTATCAATATGGTGGTGGACCAGGAATGGTAATTGGTTTACAAGCAATAGTTGATTGCTTGAATGATATAAAAACTAATGATTCATATGTTGTATTATTAACTCCTCAAGGTAAGAAATACAATCAACAAATTGCTAAAAGATTTAGTAAATTAAAGCATTTAATTCTTATTTGTGGACATTATGAAGGATTTGATGAGAGAATTATCAATTTCGTTGATGAAATAATTTCTATTGGGGATTATGTATTAACAGGTGGAGAGATTCCTGCAATGGTGGTAGCTGATAGTTGTATGCGCTTAGTAGCAAATGCAATTAATAAAGATTCATTGGTTTGTGAATCATTTGAAAATGGTCTATTGGATTATCCAGTATATACTAAACCAAAGAACTTTAAGGGTTATAAGGTACCTGAAGTACTAACTTCAGGCAATCATCAAAAAATAAAAGAATGAAGAAAGCAACACCAAATATTAAATACCAAAAAAAATCGTATCGATCTATATAAAAAATATTTAAAATCTAAAAAGAAATAGGAGCTAATTATGGCAAGTAGTAAAAATAATAATGTTTCAATCTTAAAATCAATTCAAAAAGCACAATTGCGAGATGATTTACCAGAAATTCATCCTGGTGACACTGTTTCAGTATATTTAAAAATTATTGAAGGTGCTAAAACCCGTGCTCAACGTTTTGATGGTATTGTATTGCGTATAAGAGGTACAGGTTTAGGAAAAACATTTACCATTAGAAAAGAAAGCTATGGTATAGGTGTAGAAGAAACCTTCCCATATAATTCACCATTGATTGTTAAAATCGAGATTCATAAACGAGGTAAAGTTCGCCGTTCATATATTACATATATGCGTAATCGTTCTGGAAAATTCGCTAATATTAAAACAAAAGCAACTAAAAAAGAAACTAAAAAGCAACAAAGTCATAAAAATAATGACTATTTTAATTTAAGCTAAACATGTATAGAGCAAAGCAATACGATCATAAATTAATTGAAAAAGACTGATATACATTTTGAAAGAAAAATAATTTGTTTGAACCAAATAATAAATCAAAATCAAACAGATTTAGTATTATTTTGCCACCTCCTAATGTTACTGGACATTTACATTTAGGACATGCTTTAGATGGAACAATACAAGATGTATTGATTCGTTATAAAAAAATATGTAACTATAATGTTTGCTGATTTCCAGGTACTGATCATGCTGGAATTTCTGCTCAAACAAAATTTGATAAAGTTGTAAAAGAGCAAAAGTTAATTTTTAAAAATAAAAATGAATATTTAGAGCAACTTAAAAATTGAGTTGTTAATCAAAAAGAACATATTCATGATCAATGAAAGAAATTAGGGTTTGCTCTAAGTTATCAATATGAATCTTATACATTAGATCCTAATGTAAGCAAATTATGTAATAAAGTGTTTATTGATTTATATAAAAAAAATTTAATTTATCGTGATTACAAGATTGTTAACTGGGATGTTAAATTAAAAACTGCTATTTCTGATATTGAAGTTTTTTATAAACAAACCAAATCAAAAATGTACTATTTTAAATATTTTATAGATGGTACAAAAGATTTCCTTATTGTAGCAACTACAAGACCAGAAACAATGTTTGGCGATACTAATTTAGTTATTAATCCAAAAGATAAAAGATATAAAAAATATTTAAACAAATATGCTATCAATCCAGTTAATAATAAGAAATTATTAATAATTGGTGATGAATATGTAGATATGAAATTTGGAACCGGTGTGATGAAATGTACCCCAGCTCATGATTTTAATGATTATGAATTAGCCAAAAGACACAACATCAAAAATTATTATTCAATAATGAATGATGATGGAACATTAAATAAATATTGTTTTATTAATAAAACTTCATATGCAAATATTGATCGATTAAAAGTAAGAGAATTAATTGTTCAACAACTTAAATCTCTTAACTTATTGGCTAAGGTTGAAGATTACAATAACAATATAGGTTATAGCGAAAGAACAGGTGAAGTTGTTGAACCATTGATTTCAAAACAATGGTTTATTAAAATGAAACCAATTGTTAAACAATTGCAAAAAAAGCTTGCAACTAAAAAACAATTAAAATTTTATCCTCAACGTTTTGAAAAAACATTAAATTCTTGACTTAATAATATTAATGATTGGTGTATATCTCGTCAATTACTTTGAGGCCACCGTATTCCCGCTTTCTATAGCAAAAATCGAAAGGATATTTATGTAGGATTAAATCCACCAAAGACCTACATTCAAGATAACGATGTATTGGATACATGGTTCTCTTCTGGATTATGACCACTTGTTGTAACTAAATACAACATTAATGGTGATATGTCAAATTTTTACCCAACTGATGTATTAGTTACTGCTTATGATATCTTATTCTTTTGAGTAGCTAGAATGTTATTTCAATGTAATAATTTATCAAATCAAATTCCATTTAAAGATATTTTAATTCATGGGTTAATTCGTGATGAATCAAATCGTAAAATGTCTAAATCATTAGGTAATGGTATTGAACCTGAAGCCATTATTGAAAAATTTGGTGCAGATGCATTAAGACTATATTTAATTTCAAATACAACGCTAGGTGAAGATGTAAGATTTTCATTTGACAAAATTTCATATATGTCAAATTTTTTAAATAAAGTTTGAAACATACATAATTTATTAAATCAATATGAATCTGATGCTAATTTAACTAAAATTAATAATCCATTAAATAAATGAATTTATTTAAAATTTAGTCAATTGGTAAATAAAATTAAAGTTTTATATAGTAAGTATAACTTTTCAGTATTAGTGAAGGATTTAATTAGTTTTATTTGGGATGAGTACGCAAATTGTTATCTTGAATTAATTAATCCATTATTAAAAAATAAACAGCATTCCAAAGAAACAATTGCTATTGCTAGATATATTTTCAAAAATATATTAATTTTATTACATCCATTTGCTCCATTTATTACTGAAAATATTTATCAAATAATGTTTCATAATAAAACTTCAATTCTCAATGAAAATTTATTTGAAATTAATAAGACCTTGTTAGACAATTCATCAAATCAATTAATGTCTAAATTGATTCCAATGATTAATAAAATTAGAGAATTAAGAATAACTAATAGAATTAAAAAAGATGTTGTTATTGATATCAATATAATTGATAAAGATTTAATAAAATACAAAGAATTTGTTATTGATTTTTTAAACAATTACAAAATTTCAGTTAAAAAGATTAGTCAAAAAAGAATTAATAATGATTTTGATATTATCAATTTAAAAGATTCAATAATTGAATACCATAACACATTTGTATCTAAACAAGATGAATTAGATAAATTGAACAAACAAAAATTATATTTAGAAGCTGAAATTAAACGTTCAAAACAGATTCTAGCTAATAAAAATTTCATTAATAAAGCACCTAAACAAAAAGTTGATCTTGAAAAAGAAAAATACGCAAAATATAAAGAAAATTACGATTTCATTATCAATGAAATTAAAAGAATAAAATAATCATTTTTCAATAATTTTCTAGTACTTTTTTAGTTACAAACCATAACTTCAAAGGTTTAGAATAATTTTATGAAAATTGATGATCGTGAATTGATTTATTTGTATCGTACTGAAGCGTTACAGTCAGCATTTGATATATTATATGAACGTTATTTTGATCGTTTAATAAGCGCTACATATAATTACTACTCAAATGCATTTAATAAAGTATTAAATTTTGAAATTAGTGACATTAAATCATTTTGTTTTAACAACTTTATTAAGATCATCAATGAATTTAATTTAAATTCAAATAAATATAATTTTAGTCAATATTTATTTATTGTTAATCGCTCATATTTTCGTGATTATTTAATACATGAATTAAACACGAGTGGTAATCATGTTTTAAATGTTGCTTTTTCACTAAACGAAACAAATAATCAATATGTTTCTGAAATACAACATTCAAATGTTGAAAATAAATTAATATTAAACATTTTAATTAAGCAAATAATTGATTATGTAAAGCATTATGCCTTTAGTATTTTAAATAAAAAGCAATTAAGTGTTTTTAATTTGTGAATTAATGGATTTGATTTTGAAAAAATCCATAAAGAAACTTGCATTGAATTAAATAAAGTTATCAATATTGTAAGAAGCATGGCCAAAAAGATAAATTCTGCTATTGCCTATAAATTTAACTTGAATATTAAATTTCTTCCATATAATTTTTGTTTAAAAATTCAAGGTTTTTAGCAAAATAAAGTTTGTATATTTATATACAAATCTATAATCATAAAAATGGTGATATAATGGAAAAAACATGATTTAAAGAGTGAGATGGTTTTAAACCTGGAAACTGATGTGATGAAATAGATACACGTAGTTTTATTCAATTAAATTATAAACCTTATGATGGTGATGCTAAATTTTTACAAGGACCAACAAAAGCAACAAAATATTTATGAGATCAAGTATTATCTCTTTCAAAAAAAGAAAGAAATAATGGTGGTGTTCTTGATATGGATAAAAGAGCATCATTTATTGATGCATATGGTCCGGGATATTTATCAGATTTAAAACATCGAAAAGATGAAAAAATTGTTGGAGTTCAAACTGATGCCCCCTTCAAAAGAGCATATATGCCAAAAGGAGGCACTAAAACTGCTAATCAAGCCGCAGAAAGTTATGGTTTTCAACCTGATAAGAAAATTGTAGAAATTTACACAAAATATACAAAAACACATAATAAAGCTGTATTTGACATTTACACTGATGAAATGCGTAAGGCAAGACATACTCATATATTAACGGGTTTGCCTGATACATATTCACGTGGTCGTATTATTGGTGATTATCGTCGTATTGCATTGTATGGTGTTGATTATTTGATCAATGAAAAAATTTATCAAAGAAATAATTTATCTGACATAATGTCAGATGAGACTATTCGTTTGCGTGAAGAAATTGCTGATCAACTTGAAGCATTAAAAGCATTAAAAACAATGGCATTAAGTTATGGTGATGATATTTCAAAACCAGCAAAGAATGCACGTGAAGCATTTCAATGATTATATTACGGATATTTAGCAGCTATTAAAGACCAAAATGGTGCTGCTATGTCTGTAGGAAGGAATTCTACATTTTTAGATATCTATATTGAACGTGATTTTAAAAAAGGAATTTTGACTGAAACTCAAGCGCAGGAATTAATGGATCAATATGTAATGAAATTACGTATTGTTAAGTTTATGCGAAGTCCAGAGTACAACAATCTTTTTTCAGGTGATCCTGTTTGAGCAACTGAATCAATTGCTGGTATGGGAATTGATGGAAGAACATTAGTAACTAAGAATTCATTTAGAATTATTCATACTTTAAGTAATATAGGTCCAGCTCCAGAACCAAATTTAACTATTCTATGATCACCAAGATTACCATTAGGTTTTAAAAGATTTTGTGCAGAATATTCAATAAAATATTCTTCAATGCAATATGAATCAGATGAATTAATTAGAATTACTCATGGTGATGATTATGCAATTGCTTGTTGTGTATCACCAATGAAGATTGGTAAACAAATGCAATTCTTTGGTGCAAGAGCAAATTTAGCTAAAGCATTGCTTTATGCAATTAATGGTGGTTATGATGAAATAGTATGCGTTAAGGATCCTAATAATTATGAAAAGTATCGTTTAGGTCCTAAATTATCGCAAATTTCAACTGATAAAAATAAACCACTAGATTATAACGAAATTCGTGAGCGATTACATCAAGTGATTGAATGGTTAGCAAAACTATATGTCAATACATTGAATGTAATTCATTATTGTCATGATAAATATTTCTATGAAGCTGTTCAAATGGCACTTTATAATGTTAATGTTTTTCGTTTCTTTGCTACAGGTATTGCTGGTTTAAGTGTTCTTGCTGATTCATTATCAGCAATAAAATATGCTAAGGTATATCCAATATGAACTAAGCTTCCAAATGGTAGAAGTATAGCAACTGATTTTAAAATAAAAGGTGAATTCCCTAAATACGGAAACGATGATAACCGTGTTGATTATATTGCTGTAGAAATTATTAAAGATTTTATGACTGAATTGAAAAAACATAAATCATATCGTAGCAATTGTATCACTACATCAGTTTTAACAATTACATCTAATGTTATGTATGGTGAATATACAGGTTCAACTCCTGATGGTAGAAAAAAAGGAGCACCATTTGCTCCCGGAGCAAATCCTATGCATGGACGTGATGTTTCAGGTGCAGTAGCTAGTTTAGCTTCGGTTGCTAAAATTCCATATAAATATTCTGCAGACGGAATATCTAATACATTTTCAATTATTCCAAATGCTTTAGGTGAAGATGATTCATTAATAATATCTAAAAGTAAATTAAAAAATAAAAAAAGTAGCTAGGATTCCTAGCTACTTTTTCTTTGCGTGACACTTTCTTATTCTCACAAGTTTTAACTTGCTACCTTCAGCTCCATGGTGCTTAACTGCTGTGTTCGGGATGGGAACAGGTGTTACCACACACGATATCGGCGCCACACGCGAGATTACTCATTAAAAATTTTATAAATCATCAAGTTCTTATTCTTAAATAAATCAACTAAGAATCAAATAATGATCATAACTTAAGTCTTTCGAATGATTAGTACTATTCAGCTAAACATATCACTATGCTTACACCTATAGCCTATCAACGTCATAGTCTATGACGATTCTTATCACCCTTGCGGGTGGGGAAGATTAATCTTGAAGGAGGCTTCACGCTTATATGCTTTCAGCGCTTATCCTTTCGACACGTAACTACCCAGCTATGCTTCTGGCGAAACAACTGAAACATTAGTGGTGTCTCCACTCCGATCCTCTCGTACTAGGAGCAGCTCTTCTCAATCTTCCTGCGGGCATGACAGATAGGGACCAACCTGTCTCACGACGGTTTGAACCCAACTCACGTATCTTTTTAATCGGCGAACAGCCGAACCCTTGGAACCTGCTTCAGCTCCAGGATAAGATGAGTCGACATCGAGGTGCCAAACACTGACGTCGATATGAACTCTTGGTCAGTATCAGCCTGTTATCCCCAGAGTAGCTTTTGTCCGTTGAGCGATGGCCATTCCATTTTGAACCACCGGATCACTATGACCTAATTTCTTACCTGTTCGACGCGTAAGTCTCACAGTCAAGCACACTTATACCATTACGCTCGTTACATGATTTCCAAACATGCTGAGTGTACCGTTGCGCGCCTCCGTTACTTTTTGGGAGGCGACCGCCCCAGTCAAACTGTCCGCCTAACACTGTCCTTTAACTGGATATACAGTTGGAAGTTAGAAAAAAGATACCATTATGGTGGTATTACAAGGGTGACTCCACATGAACTAGCGTCCATGTTTCAAAGTCTCCCACCTATGCTCTAAAAACAGTATATTTTTTCAATATCAAGTTACAGTAAAGCTTCATGGGGTCTTTCCGTCCAATCACGCCTATGGGGCGTCTTCACCCCAACCAGGATTTCACCGAGTCTATTGTCGAGACAGTCAAGAGATGGTTACACCATTCAAGCGGGACGGAATTTGCCCGACAAGGAATTTTGCTACCTTAGGACCGTTATAGTTACGGCCGCCGTTCACTGGGGCTTTGGTCACAAGCTTTGCATTACTGCTAACTCACTTCCTTAACCTTCCAGCACTGGGCAGGTGTCACCTCATATATATCGTCTTACGACTTTGCATAAAGCTGTGTTTTTGGTAAACAGTCCCCCCTCGCTATTCACTGCGGCTTACTTGCGTAAGCTCCCTTTATCGCTAACTTACAGGGTAAATTTGCAGAGTTCCTTAACAATAGTTAACTCGCTAGCCTTAGGATACTCTCCTTGACCACGTGTGTTCGTTCTCAGTACAGGCAAATGATTGATTAACATTAGGAGATTTTCTCGGAAGCGTGATGTATATGGCTTTGCTACTTGTTACCGTTCACTAGTACACGCACCTTGTCCTTTGGGATGGGGAATGGATTTAATCATTCCCCAGACTAAGTGTTTTCACCACAATCCAATAAGTGGTCCATATTAACCTTCTCCGTTACTCCATCATTCAATCACTTGGTGTAAGAATATTAACTTACTTTCCATCGACTACGCCTTTCGGCCTCGCCTTAGGTCCTGACTAACCCAGGAAGGACGACCCTTGTCCTGGAAACCTTAGTCAATTCGGCTTGAGAGATTCTCACTCTCATACGTTACTCACGCCGGAATTCTCACTTGTATATTGTCCAGTAGTGTTCACACTCTACCTTCAACCTATATACAACGCTCGTCTACCGATTATAAATAATCCCGTAACTTCGGTAATATGCTTTAGCCCCGTTGAATCTTCGGCGCAGAACTTCTCGACAAGTGAGCTGTTACGCATTCTTTAAACGATGGCTGCTTCTAAGCCAACATCCTTGATGTTTAAGAAATTCAACATCCTTTTCCACTTAGCATATTTTAGGGACCTTAGTTAACGATCTGGGCTCTTTCCCTCATGACTATGAAGCTTATCCCCCACAGTCTGACTGCTGGAGTAAAATGTACGGCATTCAGAGTTTAATTGAAATCAGTACCCTGAGACAGGGCCATCAGTCAGTCAGCGCTTTACCTCCATACATTCATAATCCAACGCTAGTCCTAAAACTATATCGACGAGAACCAGCTATCACGGATTTCGATTGGAATTTCACCACTAGACACAGGTCATCCCCTGGCGTTTCAACGAAAGTGGGTTCGGTCCTCCATTAAATGTTACTTTAACTTCAACCTGCCCATGTCTAGATCAACCCGTTTCGGGTCTATTGTGACATACTAAACACCCTATTAAGATTCGGTTTCCCTACGGCTCCACCTCTACAGTTTAACCTTGCATGCAACAATAACTCTCCGGCTCATACTTCAAAACGCACGCTATCACACATTAATGTGCTCTAACTCGTTGTAGGCATATGGTTTCAGATTCTATTTCACTCCCATCTCTGGGTTCTTTTCACCTTTCCCTCGCGGTACTATACGCTATCGGTGACTGGTTTGTATTTAGACTTACCCGATGGTCCGGGTGGCTTCTGACAAGATTACACGTGCCCCGTCATACTCAGGATACTACTAGGCGTGTCATTAATTTCGTGTACGGGACTATCACCCTATGTTGTGTTGCTTTCCAACAACTTCCACTATCAATAACAACTACCACATTGTAGTCCTACAACCCCTGGTCTAAACCAGGTTTAGTCTTTTCCGCATTCGCTCGCCGCTACTAACGGAATCACTTTGTTTTCTTTTCCTCTGGCTACTGAGATGTTTCACTTCACCAGGTATTACGATATTAACCTATATTATTCAGTTAATAACACTTAATATCTCTATTAAGTAGGTTTCCCCATTCGGTAATTTACGGATCGAATGCTTCTTATCAGCTCCCCGTAACTTTTCGCAGATTTGCACGACCTTCATCGTCATCCAGTCCCAAGGCATCCACCATAAGCCCTTAGTAACTTATTTATGATTTCTAAAATGAACATTTAACTATTCATCTGGTTTTATTCTTGGTTTGATTGTAATTAGAAAGAATTGATGATTTATAAAATTTTCAAAGAGCAATCTCTTGAGAGAATTATAGTTCTCTCAAAACTAAATAGAATCCGACCAAAAATGCATTAATTAATTTGGGACAGCATTATTGGATTTTAAAAATGTACACAAATTCGTACGGTGTCAAAATAAATTAACTCCATAGAAAGGAGGTGATCCACCCCCACGTTCTCGTAGGGGTACCTTGTTACGACTTAACTCCAATCATCATTCCTACCCTAGGCATCCGCATCATTACTGTTAGCAAGATGTTTTTAGGTATTAACGACTCTCATAGTTTGACGGGCGGTGTGTACAAGACCAGAGAACGTATTCACCACGACATGTCTGATTCGTGATTACTAGTGATTCCAACTTCATGAGGACGAATTTCAGCCCTCAATCCGAACTGAGACTGGTTTTTTGTGATTAGCTCCACCTTACGGTTTAGCAACACTTTGTACCAGCCATTGTAGCACGTTTGTGGCCCAGGATATAAAGGGCATGATGATTTGACGTCATCCCCACCTTCCTCCAACTTACGTTGGCAGTCTCGATAGATAAAGTAACTATCAATAAGGGTTGCGCTCGTTGCGGGACTTAACCCAACATCTCACGACACGAGCTGACGACAACCATGCACCACCTGTCACTCGGTTAACCT
>JBGVBX010000024.1:0-79551 GCA_045225975.1 Malacoplasma sp.
TTTATTTGTTAAAAAGAAGTATGTTTTGAAGCAAGATTTCTATGCTACTAAATAATGAAAAACCAACTTTATTTGCAACATTACTCCATAAAGCTTATAAATCTAAAATAGCAGCAAGATTTTCTCCAAGGAGAAAAAATAGCCCATGAACTTGAAAAAAATATGTAAAATTTAAATGCTTTTTTAAATTTTTAAAAATATAAATTAATGTTTTAGGTTATTTAATTTAATTACTCTATCAAGCTTATTTTCTAAATTATTTATTTTATTATTTAAATTTGATACATTATTTTCTAATTTATCAAGTTTTCCAACGATGCATTTATTAAATTTTAATTGTTTCTGGTTAAAATCTTTTTGTTTATTTATGAATTCAATTAATATTTGTTTAATTGATTTTGGTTTTTTAATTGGTGGGTTTACATTATTAGGACCTTTTTTAGGTTTAATTATTTGCACACCAACCTCTTTGCCAACTAGTTTTGCATTTGTATTAATATTAGTGTTCATTATTTTGATTTTAACAATTTTACACTTCTTATTTATTTTCATATTTATTATACCAACTTTCCAATATGTAAAAATGAAAGAAATATAAAAAAGATGCATAATATTTTGCGATAAATATATTATTTTGTTTTTTAAATTTGATATATAAATTATTGTATTAGTATAATGATTTAAGAAACTCAAAATGCCGTCTTAGCTCAATCTGGCAGAGCAACTGACCTGTAATCAGTAGGTTGTTGGTTCAATTCCAATAGACGGCACCATAGATAAAAAAACGAATTGCATTTGCAGTTCGTTTTTTTTATCTGAAATTCTCCCATCTTTTGTTTTTTAATATTTCAATTTCTTTTTTATAACATGGTTTATTGTTATATCATGGAGTTTCCAATATTTTAGGAATCATAGAAAGTTTTTTATTATAGGCAATGTTTAAAATATTATTAAATCCTATTGTTCCATAACCTAAATTTTCATGTCGATCTTTCGCAGCACCTCTAGGATTCTTTGAATCATTTAAATGGATTACTTTTAATTTATCTAGTCCAATTATTTCATCAAACTCTTCAATAACATTATCAAATTCATTGATATTGTATCCACTATCATTGATATGACAAGTATCTAAACAAACACCAATATTTGTTTTTGAGTTTACTAAATCAATAATATTTTTAAGTTGGTTAAAATTTCTACCAATTTCGTTTCCTTTTCCACTCATTGTTTCCAAACAAACAATAATATCAGTTTTACCAACTTTTTTTAAGGTTTGATTTATTGCATCTGCAATATTTTTAATTCCTTTTTCAATGCTACAATTTGTTGCACTTCCAGGATGAATAACTAAATATTTAGCACCTATTTTTATGCATCTTTTTATTTCAGTTGCAATAAATTCAATAGCAAAATCATGTTTTGTTTTATCATTGTTTGCCAAATTGATAATGTATTGTGCATGAATAATAACGTGCTCTAAATTAATGTTATTTTTTTTAGCAATTTCTTGAAATTCTTTTATCTTTAATTTATCGATATCTACTCGAGTAGTTGTTTGAGGAGAACCAGTATAAATCATTAAACAATTAGCCCCATATGAAATAGCTTCATTTATACTACCAACCAAATAGTCAGGGGATTTCATACTAACATGTGAACCGATAAGCAGATTATCAAATATTGGCATATTAAGATGTATATATATATATATAATTATAAATATATATACATCTATTATGTTTTTGATAAAAGATGAGCAAGCACCTCAACCACTATTATCAAGCACCCAAATGATAATCATATTTGTATGTCTTGTCACTTTTATATTTCTTGTTTCATTAATTAAAAAAATATATTATCGTGTTCGTTGACACCGAAGATATTATATTGTTCCTCGTATTCGTATTAAAGGAATAACTAATGTTGCCATGACAATTTCAATGTCAATTTCGATTATTTTGTTATTGACATTCATTTCATCAGGGTTAATGGGCATTATTTTTAGAGGTTATCCTGGTATCCGTGTTTTAATTGAAGGTGTATTAATTCAATTAGGCGGGTTATTATTTGGTCCATTTATTGGTTTATTGATTGGTGCAATAACTGATTTATTAACAATTGCTTTATCTGCAGGTATGTTTCATCCAGGATTTTTTATTATCGTTCTAACCTATGGTGTTATTGCAGGATTATTTAAATCAACAACAAATAGATTTAAAAATAATAGTTTTAAATATGCTATATTTGGATCAGTTATCTATTTAGTGGTTATTGTTGCTTTAATCTTTTATATTCAATATCAACAATATCCTTATTTCGTTCTTTCAATATTTTCAAAAGAAATATATTTTTCTAAATTATCCTTAATTGCTATATTGTTTTCAACATTAGGACTTGTTTTAATTACTGTTTGACTAATTATGTTTATTACTAGTTTTAGGGATACAAAATTATCTATTTTGAAGATTAAATACAATGTTTTGTGGGATCATCCAAATAGATGATTCTTAAAAAGAATTATGAGAAAAAAATATGGTGTAGAAGTTGCATTAAAACATGTTAATTGATATTCATCAAAATGGAATAAAAAAAATGAGATAGTTAATAAAATTGCTCTTCTTGAAAAAAAATATGGAATCAAAAAAAATAAAAATACATGAGTAAGCTACTTTATTCAATCAATATTTTTAGTATTTGTTGCTAGTGCCGTAACTAATGTTTTCTTTTCTCCAAGTTTTGATAAAGCTTTATCATCAGCTTCATTTGATCATTGATTAGTTATAAGGACATTAAGTTATCCAATTATAGCGATAATAAATTTTGCTATTGTATATCTTTCATACAAAGTTGTTGTCAGATTGATTAAATATGACTACAATGAAGATCGTATTGAAAATATTTCAAAAAAATATTTGGATTAATTGGGGAATAAAACATGTCAAAAGAATTAAGCAATCAAGAAATTATTAAGTATGCAGATGCAATAGGTATTTCAATTAAAGATGATGAATTAGATTTTATTACTGCAAAAGTAAAAAAAGCATATGAGTCAGCAAATAAATTGGAATACATTGATACTTTTAAGGATGTTGAATCTTCTTCTTTTAACTATATTGATAGACTTCATAATGATGAATTTGTTAAATATGACAAAGATAAAATATTATCTTGCTCAGAAAATAAGGAGAATGACTATATAGTCATTAAGAATAAATAATGGGAAAATCTAAAATATTAGATTTACATAATAAATTAATTAATAATCAAACATCTATTAAAGCTGTCATTTCAGAATCTAAAAAGATATTTGAAAAAATTAAGCCCACTAACAGTATTATTACAAATACAATTGATTTAATTGATGTCAATTCTTTGCAAGATAGACTTCAACAAAATAAAAATAATTTATTATTTGGTATCCCTTACACACTTAAGGATAATATTTCTACAGAAGGAATTAGAACAACTGGCGGTAGCAATTTTTTAAAAAATTATATTCCACCTTACAATGCTACAGTTTATGAATTATTAAAAAAGCAAGGTGCTATATTACTAGGTAAGGCAAATATGGATGAATTTGGCTTAGGTAATAGTGGTTTGTATAGTGCTTATGGGGATACACACAATTTCTATGATAGTTCAAGGATTACTTCAGGAAGTGGTTCTGGAAGTGCAAATTGCGTAGCGGCTGATTTTGGATTATTTTCAATTGGTACTGATACAGGTGATTCTGTAAGAAAGCCAAGTTCATATCTTGGAATTGTTGGTTTTAAACCATCATATGGTGCAATTTCAAGGTATGGAGTATATCCATATGCTCCTTCACAAGATCATGTTGGTATTTTTGCTAGTTATGTAACAGATATAGCTATTGTTTGTCAGTGTATTGTTAAATGTGATCCTATTGATTATACGAGCTATAATCTTGAAGGCAAGTACTATGATAATTTAAAACCATTTAAAAATTCAAAAATTGCTATCTTTGAAGGTATTGAGGATTTTTTAGAAGCAGATATATTAGATGAATATAAGCATACAATTAAGTTGTTAATTGACAACAATTTTAAAGTTGAAAAAGTTAAAGTTGATTGAAAATTAATGGAAACGCTTACATCGGTATACCGTTATCTTTCATTTACTGAAGCTTTAAGTTGTTATCGTAATTTTACAGGTCTAACATTTGGAACTAACTATACCAAATCATATTCAAATTTTAATGATATGGTTAAAATAAATAGAACAAATGGATTTGGTAAAGAACTTAAATATCGATTCATATATGCATCACTAATCCAACATCAAATGAACTTTCATGAAATTTTAAACAAAGCAAGAAAAGCTGAATGTGTATATGAACAATTTATCAATAAAATTTTTGATAAATACGACGCATATTTAATTCCAGCAGCATCATCTATTCCACCAACAATAAAAGAATTTAAAGAATGTAAGTATCATTTAAATACTAGTGATGATTTATTAATGTTAAGTAACTTCTGCCATAATCCATCAATTACTATACCAGTAAGTTTTGTCAATAAACTCCCTTGAGGAATCAATTTGAACTGTAGAAAGTATGAAGATCAAAAATTACTAGATATAGCTTTAGCAATTGAAGAAGTTATAAATTTTGATAAAGGAGTTAGATAATGTTGAATAATTTTTTAGCAACAATTGGATTAGAAATACATTGTGTTGTTAATACAAAATCTAAGATGTTTTCCAATTCCAGAAGTGAACATAATAAAAAACCTAATGAAAACATTTGTTATACAGATTTAGCTTTACCTGGAACACTACCAATAGTTAATAGAAACGCTGTAGAAAAAGGTATTGCCTTAGCAACAGTATTAAATATGCAAATAGATAAACACTTGTTCTTTGACAGAAAAAATTATTTTTATCATGATTTACCTAAAGGCTTCCAAATTACTCAGCAATTTCATCCTATCGGTTCTAATGGTCATATTAAATTAGATAGTGGCAATATAATCAAAATTGAAAGGATCCATTTAGAGGAAGACACAGCAAAAGAATTTACTGATAATGGCAAAATCCATTTAGATTACAATCGAGCCGGAATGCCATTAATTGAAATAGTAACTAAACCAGATATCCATACAGCAAAAGAAGCTGTTGAATTTCTAACAAAATTAAAAAGAAATTTAACTTTCTTAGACATTTCTAATGCAAAAATGGAAGATGGTTCATTAAGAGTTGATGTAAATATTTCTATAGCTCCTGTTGGTTCAAATAAATTAGGACAACGTGTAGAAATAAAAAATCTTAATTCATTTGCTAATGTTGTTAAAGCTATTGATTATGAAATCAATAGACAAACAGAATTGATTTTAAAAAATCAAGAAATATTATTCTGCACAATGCGATGAGATGAACAAAACAATAAAACTACATTTATGAGAATGAAGACTACGGAAAGTCAATATAGTTTTATTCGTGAAACTAACATAGGAGATATTTATTTAACCGATGAGTTTATAAACAATGTTAGAAGAAAACTTAATAAGTCACCAGATAAAATTAAAGAGGAATTAAAACAATTAAAAATTAAAAATGAATTGATTGAACAATTGTTAAATAATTTTGATTTATACAAAATATTTGAATCGGTGAATTCTGCAGTTGATGATATTGCTTTAACCATTTCATGAGTAATGGTTGAACTAATAAGTTACTTAAAATCTAAAAATAAACAAATTTCAGATTTAACCCAAAATCAAATTCAATTAATAATAAAACTTTTAAAACTTTTAAAATCTGAAGAAATTAATGGAAAGCAAGCCAAAACAATTTTTCCTGAAATGCTTGACAATTCAAAAGAACCATCAGCTATTATGAAGGAAAAGAATTTACTTCAAATAAAAGATGAAAATGTTATTGAGGAATTATTAAATAAAATAATTGATAAAAATTTAAAAATGCTTGATCAATATGAATCTAGAGAAGAAAGAGTATTAAAATTTTATCTTGGATTACTAATGGCAGAAACCAAAGGACAAGCAAATCCTAAAATATCTAACAATATCTTAATTAAGATTATTAAAAATAGATTAAAGAAATAATGGCAGATATTATTAATCCAAATCAAGAACTTAAAATTAATATTGGTGATGTAATTCTTGATCACTATAAAATTTTAAAACAAATAGGTAAAGGTGGGATGGATTCAACTATCTATCTTGTTGAAGATATTAATTTTCAAAACAATTCACTTTCCTCAAAATATTTTGCTCTAAAAATAATTACTCGAACTAAAGAAACAACTGATGAATCTTGAACAAGATATTATGATGAATGCGTGACATGTGCAAGAATATCTCAATGTGAAAATGTGGTTAAAACATATGATATTAAAGAAATAATTAAAGGTCAAAATATTGCCATTCTAATGGAATATGTTGATGGTTACTCACTACGTAAAGTTATCGAAACAGAGGGCTTATTAAGCATTCAAGAATCATTATTCTTGTTTAGAAAAATTTTAATTGCTTTAAAAGATTTACATAGTTTCAGTAGTAAAGTTATTCATAGGGATTTAAAACCGGAAAATATTTTACTTTCAAAGGACAGAACAAACTTAAAAATTATTGATTTCGGTATTTCAACAGTTGTTTATTCTAGTTTCGCTAAAGATAATGAGGAAGAAACTAAAGAATTTATAACAAATGAAAACACACTTTATGGAACATATCCATATATTTCACCATCCTTATATAAAGCATATGCTCCAAATGTTCCAGTTGACCAAAAATTCAATGTAATCAATGAACAATGTGATTTTTTTTCAATAGGAATTATTTTATATGAAATGTTAACAGGTAATAAACCATTTGTTGGTGATCCTAATAAGCAGTCAACAATTTTATTGCCCACAAAATATGATTTACCACCTTTATCAAAAAATAACCCAAAAATTCCTAAAGCATTAGAGAATGTTATTTTTAAATGTATTGCATCTAAAGAAGAAGATTTATGTTATAGATATAAAAATGTTGAAGAAATAATTCAAGATATTGATAATATTATCAAATATCCTGATAAAGCTAAAATAGTCCCACTAATTAAACCATATTCTAAAAGAACAACTCAAGCAAGTTTTTTTGATGTTGAAAACGAAAAAACAAAATTAAAGCCATATAATCTATTATGACTTTATTTATTGATTGCTTTTTTAGTTATCGTATTAGTTGTTGTAGTGATTGTTTATTTATATTTGTTGAAATAAAATAATTATTTTTCAGTTTCAAGTTGCTTTATTGTATGTTCATTATTTTCTTCAATGATGAATTCTTTACGATCTAAACATTTACTCTTAATTTGTTCAAATAATATTGGGTTATCTAATAAAAATTTAATTGTTGATTCTTTGCCTTGGGCTAATCGCTCCTCTTCAAAATAGAATCAAGAACCTTTCTTTTGAATTATGTCATAGTCTAAAGCATATTGAATTATTTCATCATTATGATCAATTCCTTGATCAAAATAAATATCTATATAAGTTTTACTTAAAGGTGGAGCCATTTTATTTTTAACAATTTTTGCTAGTATTTTAATACCTACACATTCACTGCCTCTTTTTATTAGTTCTGCACGACGCAATTCAATTCTAATTGATGAATAGAATTTAAGTGCTCTTCCACCTGTGGTGATTTCATTATTGCCATAAAATACACCAACTTTTTCACGGATTTGATTAATAAAAATAATAGTGGTATTATATTTTGATAATAAGTGTTGAATTACTCTTAACCCCTTAGACATTATTCTCGCTTGCAAACCAATGGTTTGATCTGAAAATTTACCTTCAATTTCGCTTTCAGGGACAATAGCAGCAACTGAATCAACAACAATTAAATCAATCATTCCTGTTTTAATAAGTGCAATGATCAATTGAAATGTTTGTTCACCAGAATCTGGTTGTGCAAGTAATAATTTAGATAAATCAATTCCATTAGCAATACAAAACTTTGCATCTAAAGCATGCTCTAAATCTAAATATGCACATTTTCCACCGATTGACTGACATGATGCAATAGCTTGTAATGCTAAGGTTGTTTTACCACAAGATTCATTACCATAGATTTCGATTATCCTTCCTCGAGGATAGCCACCTATGCCTAAAATTTTATCTATTTTAATACTTCCAGATGGAATGACATCAACAGTTTGATTATTATTAAACTTAGTAACATAACCCTTACCAAATTGGGTTTCAATTTTTTTAATGGCTTGTTCTAATAATTTTTCTTCATTCATGCTATATTTATTTTCCTTCCATTTATATAAAATGGAAAATAAATTTCTTTTTTAAATTTTTTATGCTTTAAATTTCTTTTGCAAATCATCTAATAGAGTTAAGAATAAACAAAATGCATATTTGTTTCTATTATTAAATACTGTTGAACATGATATTTCCTCAAATGTAATAATTTCAGTAATAGTATTTGTGAGATTATCTTTGTTAAGATTAATAAATTTATTAGTTAAGGAGTTAAAATTATCCTTTAAGTTTTTGTATCATGTATTTTTTTCAGAAAACATAGTATTATTTATTATTTCCCTAAAGCTTTTAATTTTAAATTTCTCTGCTAATTCTTCTATTTTAAGCGAAAGAATATTTTTAATTTCATATTTTCTTTTTTTAGATTCAATTATCAAAATTGATCTAGTGATTGAAAAAGATAAGGAAATAAATGTAATAACCAGCCACGCAACTGCATATGGTAGATATTTGGTTTGAGGTGTATTCAATACAAATAATAATATGGTAATTGAAATAGCAATTAATAGAACAATAATGTTTATTATTCAACCCATGTTAAAAATTTTTTGTTTTTTAAAAATTAGAAATTTATTACATATTACAAATGTGATAAATTCAAAAATTGAAAGAATTAAAACAAGAATACCTGTAATTAGCAAACTAATTGCAATACCTAAATTGAATTTAGCTTCAAAGAACATATTAAATTATCTCCTTTAGTAATTTTAATAATTCTTCATATGCCATATGTGTTAAATCAATTCGTATATCATTACGTTCTTTTTCTTTAGACAATAATTCATAAACATAAAGTTTATCAATTACACAAATACATAAATATGCAAATCCAACAGGTTTGTTCTCATCGCATACAGGACCAGCATTACCAGAAATAGCAATAGCTATATCAGTATTAAGAATTTTATTTGTGTTAAGTGCTAATTCTTCAACACATTCTTTACTAATGGCTCCAAAAATTTCTAATGTTGATTTTTTAACATTACAAAGTTTCATTTTTGCAAAGTTAGAATATACAACAAAACCACCTTTTAAGGCTTTGCTACATCCTGGAACTCTAGCTAAATATGAACTAATCATACCAGCTGTAACGCTCTCAGCAGTAGAGATAGTTAAGTTATTTTTAATTAATAAATCAATAATTTCATTCTGTATGTAATTTGCCATTATTCCTCCTCTAAATTACCATCAAGTTCTATAATTAAATCACGTAAATAAGCAGCTTTTTCATATTCTTTGTTCTTAGCAGCAGCGAGCATTTCTTTACGCAATCTTTTAATAGCTTTAGTTTGTTTTTCTTTACCTTTTTTCTTAGCACTATATGCAGCTTCCATTAATTTCATTTGCTCATCAGAAATAAAATCATCTCTAATTTCTTTGATAATTGTCTTAGGTATTATATGATGCTTTTTATTATATGCAATTTGAATATCTCTTCTTCTATTAGTTTCATCAATCGCAATTTGCATATCCTTTGAAATACTATCAGCATACATAATTACATGTCCATTAATATTTCTAGCAGCTCGACCGAAAGTTTGGATTAAAGCACGTGAATTCCTAAATATACCAGGTTTATCTGCATCAAAGATACAAACTAAAGAAACTTCTGGAGCATCTAAACCTTCTCTTAATAAATTAACACCAATAATAACGTCATATTTACCTCTACGCATATCATTTAGGATTTTTGAACGCTGTAATGGTTTGAGCCCGTGGTGAAGATAAGCCACTTTAATGTGTTTGCTTTTCAAATATTCTGTCAAAGTCTCAGCCATTTTAATTGTTAAAACCATAACAAATGTTCTCTCATTTTTAGCAACTCGTTTTTTAATTTGAGTTATTAAATCATCAATCTGATCTTTTGTTGGATGGATCTCTAAACTTGGATCTACTAATCCTGTAGGTCTTACTATTTGTTGGACAACAATGTTGTTGGATTCTTTAATTTCATAATCATTTGGTGTAGCAGAACAATAGATAATATGTTTGATCTTACTATTGAATTCTTTAAAGTTTAATGGCCTATTATCTAATGCTGATGGTAATCTAAAACCATAATTAACTAATGTTTGTTTACGATTACGGTCAGTATTATACATTCCTCTAATTTGAGGAATTGTCATATGAGATTCATCAATAACTAATAATCAATCATTTTTATCATAGTAATCAAATATTGTATAAGGTGTTTCACCTTCTTCTCTTAATTCTAAGTGGCGAGAGTAGTTTTCAATACCAGGACAAAAGCCCAACTCTTTTAAAGATTCGATATCAGCTTTAGTTCTTTGTTCTATATGTTGAGCTTCTAATAGCTTTGCATTATTTTTAAAATACTTTATTCTTTCATCAAGTTCTTTTGTAATTCTTTTAATTCCTTCATTGAATCTTGATTCATTCATAATATATTCATTAGCGGGAGGAATAATAAAATATTCCTCTTTTTTTAATACAGATCCAGTTAATGAATCAACTAGATGAATTGATTCAATTATCTCTCCGAATAACGAAATACGAATAATATATGAATCACTTGTTCCTGGTGCTATTTCAATTACATCGCCATTAATTCTAAATGTTCCAGGTTTTAAATCAATTTGATTGCGCTCATATTGTAATTTGACTAATTGATATTGAAATTGTTTATAATTTATTTTTTCATTCTTTTTAATCAAGAATTTGAATTCATCATAATCATTTGGTGATACTGAAGCATAAATAGCGGCAACTGATGCAATAACAATAACTTTAGAAGAAGTAGCCAATGAATTAATTGTTGATAAACGCATCATTTCAATATCATTATTTCTTTGTGCATTTTTTTCAATGTACAAATCTGATTCTGGTTTATATGCTTCTGGTTGATAAAAATCGAAGTACGAAATGAAATATTCAACATTATTATTTTTAAATAGTTCTTTAAACTCTCCATAAAGTTGAGCCGCTAAAGTTTTGTTATGAACAATGATTAGTGTTTTAGCTTGTAATTTTTCAATAACATTAGCAATAGTAAAAGTTTTACCAGTTCCTGTAGCACCTAAAAGAACTTGAGATTTCACATTATGTTTTATATTATCTACTAATTGATTAATAGCAGTTATTTGGTCAGCTATTGGCTTCAAATTAGTGGTTAATACAAATTTATTAACTTCATTATTTTTCATCAATGTTATTTTCGTTTTTAATGGTTTGTTCAGATTTTTCTTGCTGTTTTTTCATTGATTCAGCAATCTTGATTAAAGCATCTTTTGCATCAGTATTTTTTTCTTTATCAGAAGGAGTAAATTTATCTTTTGGTGAAGATGGTTTTAAATTCAAATTAAAATTTGGTTTATTATCAAATGCATTTTGAATGGTTTGACTGACATTTTTATTTTTCAAATCATTGTAAACACTTATATCAATATTCAATGTATCAAGAACATTTGATAATTCATTAAATATTGCTTCATTAACACGTGGAACAAAGATATGATTAATTTGTTTTATTGTTATATAAGCAACATTATTTTTCATGTCATTAAAATGTTTATCGGCTTCTTCAACATAAATATTTAATGGTGATCTTTGTTCAAAACTTCTTAAGCTTACACCCTCACGAACTTTAACCATTAAATCAAGATGTCTAATTCATTGATAATCAAGAGCTTGAATCATTACATCTCTAAAAATTTTATTACCTGTTTCAGGGGTCAATAATTCAATACGTTTATCAATGCTAATACATAAGACATGATATAGAATATTTATTGATTGACTAATTGTTTTATTTTGAAAGAATCCTGGTGAAACAAGGTTGTAATTAAATAATTCTTTATTAATCATATTAGCAAGTTGGTCATGCAATACAAAGATATTATTTTTTGGAGACTTCGCTAATTCTACAATGTTTTTAGCTACACTTTTAGCCATGTTTTTAACAATTTGAATATTTGAAACATTTTTTAGAATTTGATCTCTTTGTTTATAAATTAATTCTCTTTGGTTAGAAAGGATGCTATCATAGTCAATAAGATTTTTACGCATGTCAAAGTTAAATGATTCAACTTTTTTTTGTGCATTTTTAATTAAATGAGTAAAGTATCATGAGTCATAATATTCATCATCAATTTTTTGACTACTTTTTTCTTCTTTTTCGATTGCAAATCTTCTAAATAAAGTATCTTCCAATGAAACAAAGAATCTAGTTTGTCCAGGATCACCTTGACGGCCACTACGTCCTTTTAATTGATTATCAACACGACGCGATTCATGATGAGCAGTACCGATAACATATAACCCACCTAATTCTTTAACACCAGGACCAAGTTTAATATCTGTACCTCGACCAGCCATATTTGTTGAAATTGTAATCATTCCTTTTTGACCAGCTAAAGCAATAATTTTAGCCTCTTTGGCATTATTTTTAGCATTTAATAATTGAAATGGCAATCCTTTATTTTTTAAGAAGTAAACCAATTCCTCAGAATCTTCAACTGAATCTGTACCAATAAGTATTGGTTGGCCAGTAGCATGAACTTTTTCAACCTCACTTGCAACATGAACTCATTTACTAATTTTATTAGCAAATACATAATCATTTAAATCTTTTCTGATAACTGGTTTATTTGTTGGAATTGTAACAACAAGCATGTTGTATATTTTTAAGAACTCTTCAGCTTCAGTTGCTGCAGTACCACTTAATCCAGCTAGTTTGTTATACAAACGAAAGAAAGATTGATAAGTAATTGTAGCCACAGTTACATTTTCAGGTTCAATTTTAACTTTTTCTTTAGCTTGAATGGCTTGTTGAAGACCAGCATTATAACTTCGGCCTTCAAGAATACGACCTGTAAATTGGTCAACTAAATAAATTTTGTCATCCTTAACAATATATTCAACACCACACCTAAATATTTTGTTTGCCAATAAAGCATTTTTAATTTTATGGTATAGTGTTGAGTTTTCAAAGTGAAAAAGATTTTTCAAGTGATAATATGCTTCAGCTTTTTTTACACCTTCATCAGTTAAATTAATTGAATTTGATTCAGCATCAATTGCATAATCTTTATCACTTAGCTTGCTAACAAATCGATCAACATCAATGTACATTGAAATGTCTTGCTTTGGTTGGCCTGAAATAATCAAAGGTGTACGCGCCTCATCAATTAATACTGAGTCACCTTCGTCAATAATGGCAAAATTAAGTTCCCTAATAACTTTTTCTTCATATCTATTAACCATGTTATCACGGAGATAATCAAATCCTAACTCTGAGTTTGTTGTGTATGTTATATCACATGCAAACATTTCTCTTTTTTGATTGGCTGAAAAACTTGCTAAGTTATAACCAACAGTTATTCCTAAAGGATTTAATGCTTGTGCACAAAATCTAACGTCACGTTGTACTAAGTATTCATTAACAGTAACAACATGTACACCACGTTTTAATAATGCATTTAAGTAAGCAACCAAAACAATAACAACTGTTTTACCTTCACCAGTATACATTTCGCAGAAATCACCATGATTGGCAACAATAGCACCAATAAGTTGAACTTTATAAGCAAAAATATGATGAACTCGATATATAGCTTCTCTTGCGGTGGCCATTGCTTCAGGTAATATATCATCAAGACTTTGACCACGTTTCAATCGATCAATAAGAACATTTGTCATATTTGACAATTCTTTATTTGTTTTGTTCCTAAATTCAACTTTTAATGAGTCAATATAATCAGCTAATTTTTTAGCTCTTTTTAGGATTTTACGACTAGGTGAAAAAACATTTCACTGGCTTAAACTCATAGTATATATATTTTATATAATATAAATTATATATAAATTTAACATGGAAGATAGCATTATAACTATCAATAAAAAACTCCAAATTAGCTATTTAAAAACCAAAGATATTGTTAATGCAAAACAAGTAGTAATTCATTTAAATGGTATTAATTTAAGCAACTCATTAAATAAATTTTGAAAAATCCCTATTAATGAATTGCCTGCATTTTTATTTTTAAATTTACCAGGTAATGATCCGAAATTAAAACCATATAGGTCTAATAAAAAGTACTTAAAAATTATTAATGGGTTCATTTGTGCTTTAAAACAAGAATTTCCGAAAATACAAAAAATTTTTATGACAGGTGAGTCATGAGGAGCAAGCCTAGCTCTTTTATATGCTAAAAAGTACTCAAAATCAATAGATGGTGTTGTATGTTGAAATGCTCCTAGCAAAATTATGAGTGAAGCTTCTTCAAAAACAAAGGCTCAAATTTTTAAAATTGGTATGCAACATTTAGCATGTATATTATTTAATACAAATTCTAGAAGCTTAACTGGAGATATGAAATTATTGACAAATAACGACATATTATTAAGGATTTATCGTTCTCATGGAACTAAGAATTTGGGATTTACAAGATTAAATCTGGCTGCTTGATTTTCAATGAAACCTTCCTATAGATACTTGGAAAAACATTTTAAATTAAATAAAAAGTTACCAATTGTGTATATTCAATCTAAGCAAGACTGCTATTTTGAATATAATGCTATTAAATTGAATAAAATTATTAAATTTTCAAATGATAAAAATAAAATTATTCTTCAAGATGAAGGCATGCACTTACTTTCATTAGATAAGAATGGTAATGATAAAATTATTTGGGATCAAATAAAATTGATGACAATGGATTAATTATGGAAATGCATTTTATATTAAACCCTACTTCTAATAATGGAAAATCAGTGAAAAATTTTGAAGAAATTGCAAATTTCTTAAAAGCTTCAAAAATTAAGCATTTTATTCACGAAACAAAATATCAACATCATGCAACCAAGATAGTTAGAGAATTAACATCTAAAAATAAAAATGTGCATATTATTTCAGTAGGTGGTGATGGCACACTTAATGAAGTTTTAAATGGTATTGTTAACTTTAAAAATACTTATCTAAGTGTCTTACCATTTGGTAGTGGTAACGATTTTACATTAAATTTTAAAGAAATAAAACAAGATAATCAAATAGAAAATATAAAGAGACTTATTAAGCAAAAATCAACTTATATTGACTACCTAGTTGTGAATGATAAGAATAAATGTATGAATGCAATGGGTGCTGGAATAATTCCAAATGTGCTTGAAAAATATATGTCTTATAAGCACTTTAGTCAAAAAACTAAATATAAATTAGCCACATTTTCTAAATGCTTATTTTTTACAGTTCATAATATAAACTATTCAATTGATAAAGGTAAAACATGACACGGAGACAAAATCATATCTTTTTCAATAGGTAATGGTGAAACTGTAGGCGGAGGAATTAAGCTAATTCCTAATGCTAAAGTAGATGATGGATATATAACAGTTTCAATACTTAAAAAAATTAATCGCTTATCCACCATTTATAATTTGTGAAAAATTAAAAGAGGTAAAACTTCAACAATTAAAACATACGAATCATTTAAGTGTAAGGAACTATTAGTAAAATTGGATAGAAAGCTTTATGATATTGATGGTGAAATTTTTAGAGATACAGATCAATTATCAGTTAAAGTTGTTCATAATAAATTAAATTTTATAGTTTAAGAAGTATATTAAGGATATGACACGAATTGAAAAATATGCTGAATATCGTAAAAAAATCCTTAATGAAGGTAATTTTCTTTCTCACATTGACAACGAATCAAGCATTATTAAATCATATCGTGATAAAATAATGAGTTTAAATCCTAACATTTTGATTAATGAGTCTGAAGATATGAAAGGATTTTCACCAGTTGTGCCATTAACTTCAATAAATCAAATGGATCCAACTATGTTTCAAAAATTAAAAAATTTTTCTAATTTAGTTGATGTTGAAAAAGAGAAGCAAATTAAAGATGATATTTCTAATTTTATTTTTTCTTATGAACATAATTCCATTATTGATAATAACAATAAATCAATTTCACATGATTGATTAATTCAGGACAAGAATTATTTAGACCTTGAAAGGATTGATAAAAATTTAAAGAAAGCCCAAGATGAATTAATAGCATTTGGGGAAGTTAGCATGCAAAAGTTAAACAAATTAATAGAAACTATTAAGAATTCTGATAATTCTGAATTAGATGTTGGAAAGTTTAAAGTTTCAGAATATGTAGTTAACACATCTTTTTCTTATAAAAAAATTTATATTACACTAATTTGAATACTTTTATTTTTAATAGTTTCAATTGTTGTTATAGTAGTTGTCGGGGTGTTATTCTATGTCAAATAAAACATATCAAATCGCTATTGATGGTCCAAGTGCTGCAGGAAAATCTTCTATTGCAGCTTTTGTTGCCAAAAAATTAGGATTCGTTTATATTAATACTGGTTCAATGTATCGTTGTTATGCTTTAGCAATAGATGAGAATAATATTAATATTAATGATGTTAATTTAGTACTACAAACGCTAAATAAAAATAAAGTTGAACTTAAAGGTGAAGAAGTATTTTTAAATGGAATTAGAGTTACTGAAAAATTAAATAATCCAAAAATTGCAGCACTTGCAAGTAAAATTGGAACTATTAAAGAAGTTAGAGAAAAATGTGTAGCTGACCAGCAAAAAATTGCTGCTAATATTAATTGTGTTATGGAAGGAAGAGATATAACAAGTGTTGTTCTCCCTAATGCTATATTAAAAGTTTATTTAGATGCTGATGTAAATTTGCGAGCTGAAAGAAGATGAAAACAATACAAACAAAATGGACCTTATGAAACTGTATTAAAAAAAATAAAAGAGCGAGATTACCAAGATATTAATCGTAATTTTTCACCACTTGTTAAAGTACCAGATGCTTTTGAAATTAAAGATACAGGTTTTACAATAGAAGAAGTTTCAAATATGATAATAAAGGAATTCAAAGGAAGGATTAATGAGTAAAGTTGTAATAGTTGGTAAACCAAATGTTGGTAAATCAACATTATTTAATCGATTAATCAGGCAGCGAAAGTCTATTGTTGAAAACCAACCTGGTGTAACAAGAGATCGTATTTATGGCAATGTTGATTGATTAGGTAAAAAATTTGATTTAATCGATACAGGCGGGTTAACAATTAAAAATTCTCCTTTTCAAAAGAATATTGAAATTCAAGTTGGTTATGCCATTGAACAAGCTGATTTAATTCTTTTTATGGTTTCAAATAAAGAAGGAATTAATGCTGATGACCATTATATTGTAAAACTACTAAAAAAATATAAAAGCAAAAAGGTTTTATTGGTTGTTAACAAAATTGAAAATAACGACAATATTAATGAAAGAAATTATTATTCTTTTGGATATGGTAAACCATTTTATATTTCTGCTGAACACGGTATTGGTGTTGGAGACTTATTAGATGAAATTATTAAGACTATCAAGTTATCTGAATCAAAGAATACAAAGAAAAATAATAGTTTGACATTTTGCATCATTGGAAAACCAAATGTTGGTAAATCAACATTAACAAATACAATATTAAATGAAGAACGTGTATTAGTTTCACCAATTCCTAATACTACTCGTGATAGTATCAATACTAATTTCAAATATAACGGTAAGTTGTATACCATCATTGATACTGCAGGAATTAGAAGAAAAGGGAAAATTATTGAAAAGATTGAGAAATATTCAGTATTGCGTACCCATTCTGCAGTTGCTGAAAGTAAAATTATTCTTTTGCTTCTTGACACTAGTCAAGAATTTTCAGAACAAGATAAAATTATTGGGGGCATAGCTTATGAAGCAAACATTCCAACGATAATTGTTGTTAATAAATGAGATCTAGTTAAAAAAGATGAACACACCCAAAATGAGTTTATTAAAAAGATTCATTCTAAATTTAAATTTTTATCATGAGCTCCAATAGTTTTTATTAGTGCAAAAGAAAAGAAAAAAGTTCAGAATATTTTTAAACTAATTGATGATATTGATAAACAATTAAATATTAAAGTTAATACCTCAATTTTAAATGAAGTTGTTCTAAAAGCTGCATCGCATAACCCACCTTCATTATTTAAAGGTGGTAGATTAACTATTCACTATGCCACCCAAGTTCAAGGGCAAGTTCCTACTTTTGTCATATTTACTAATGATCCTAAGTATTTGCATTTCTCATATGCTAGGTTTATTGAAAATTTAATTAGAGAATCTTTTGGAATTAATTTAGTTCCTATTACAATTTATTATAAGGATAAGAATTCAAGGATTAGGGGTTTAAAAAATGAATAAAAATAAAAATCGAGTTGCTATTCTTGGCACAGGTGCATGAGGTACAGCATTAGCTACTGTATTATTAAATACTGGCAATTCAGTTGCTATGTGAGGTATTAATGATAAAGAAATATCTGATTTAAAAAAACAAAAAAATACAAAGTTTTTTGGTGATAAAAAATTTCATGGAAGATTATCATTGGTAACTAAAAACATTAAAGAAATCTCTAATTTTAAACCAAAGTTTGTAATTATTGCTGTTCCTTCTATTTATATTGAGAAAGTTTTATTACAAGTAGTTCCTGTAATTAAATCAAATCCTATATATATCAATGTTGCAAAGGGTTTTGATCCAAAAACTCTAAATACTTGAAGTGAAACAATTAAAAAAATCATTAAGAGTAAATCAAAAGGATTTGTAGCTTTAATTGGTCCATCATTTGCTGTTGAAGTTTATGATAGAAATAAAACAATTGTTAATGTTGTTTCAGAAAAAATTGAAGTTGCAAAACAAGTAAAGAAAATATTTGATACAGATTATTTTAAATGCATTCCAATATCTGATTTAAATGGGGCAGAAGCAATTAGTGCTTTGAAAAATGTTATGGCAATAGCTAGTGGTATTTTGTATTCACAACACACATCCATTAATACTCGATCAGCTATTTTAGCACAAATAGCTACAGAAATATCTAATATTTTAAAGATTATTGGCGGAAAGCAAGAAACTTTATCTCAATTTTGTGGTATTGGTGATATTTATTTAACATGTACATCTGAAAAATCAAGAAATTTTTCATTTGGTTTAGGTATTGGTAGACTTGGAAGTAAGAATATCGATGAGTTGGTTAAAATTAGAACTGTTGAAGGTTATTGAGCTACAAAAATTGCTTATCAAATTATTAATAAACATAAAATTAATGCACCAATAATTAGTTATCTATATAAGATTCTTTATAAACAAGCAGATCCTAAAAAATTTATTAATAATATCATAAAAGCAATTTAAGAATTGATTTTATTTAACACTTCAATTAAATTTAAAATACCAGGGAAAATTATTTCTAACTCATATCCATACTTTTTTAATTGATCAATATTGATAACATGTGTTTTATTTAATTCAATGTATTCAATAATTTTAGAAAAGCTAACCAAATAGAATTTTTCATATTTAACCATGTAAATTATTAGAAAGCAAAATGATTTTGAATATTTTAATACTTTTTCTAAATATTCGAATTGATGGCTTTTAATATTCTTAAAATTAAATGTTTCTAATTCAGTTTGTTTTGCCTCAAATTCATAATGAGTGTTTTTATATATACCTGTATAATCAACTGTGGATTTAGAAAATAATAGACCAATAAAAGTTTTTTCATTGATCATTTTAAGAATTTTAAAAGGTATATTACGCTTTTCAAAATAAGCAATATTTTTAGACGAATAATAAAAAATTGTACGGTTTATTATTTCCTCTAAAAACATGCCTTTATTAGATTTTATATTCATATAATACTTTTGTAAATGCGTCTTGATAAATACATAGTTGATAGAAAAATTGTTGATAGTAGAAATAAAGCGCAGAACTTAATTTCTAATGGTTTTGTTAGTGTTAATAACAAAATAAAAACTAATTCTTCATATGATGTAAAAAATTCTGATATTGTTGTTGTAAACGAGCATGATGAATATGTTTCTCGAGGTGCATATAAATTAATAGCTGCTATAGAAAAATTTAAGATTAATTTAAAAGATAAAGTTGTTATTGATATTGGTTCAAGCACAGGTGGTTTTAGTCAGGTTTGTTTAATTAACGGGGCTAAAAAAGTATATGCAATTGATGTCGGTAAAAATCAAATGCATGAAAAATTAAAACATAATTCACGAATTGAATTGCATGAAGGATTAAATTTTAAAGATGTCAAATTAAATTTATTCCATGATCAAATAGATGTTGTGGTTGTTGATGTTTCATTCATTTCAGTAACAAAAATTTTAGAGAAAATTAATGAATTGTTTACATACCCATTAAAAATAGTAATTTTAATTAAACCTCATTTTGAATTAGGTAAAGAAATTATTAAAGCAAATCACGGGGTAATAAAAATTAAAAAATTTTGAGACAAAGCTATTAATATTGTTACTACATTTGCAAAGAAACTAAATTTAAAAATCAATTCAATTATTGATTCACCAATTAAAGGCACTGATGGAAACAAAGAATTTTTAATGTACTTGGATAAATAATATGAAATACATATTACATATTGATTTAAATGCTTTTTTTGCATCTGTTGAAGAATTACTCAACCCAAAATTAAAATCTAAACCATTTGCTGTAGCAGGTAAGACATCACGTAATTCAATAGTTAGTTCAGCCAACTATATTGCTAGACAGTTTGGTGTAAAAGCTGCAATGCCAATCTTTAAAGCTAAGGAACTTTGTCGTAATTTAATTGTAGTTAGTCATCATTTTGATGAATATGAGAAATATTCAAATTTATTTATTGATTTTATTTGTCAAAAATTGACCAATAATATTGAAATTATGTCTATTGATGAATGTTTTGCTGATGTTACACATCTATGCAAAACTCCTAGTGAAGCTATTAATGTTGCAAAAATTATTCAAAGAAAACTTCTTCATCAAACAGGATTAAAATGTTCTATTGGTGTTTCATACAATAAGTTTTTAGCTAAGATGGCTAGTGATTTGCGTAAACCATATGGTATCACTTCTATTTTTAGTAAGAAAGATATTGAGCAATATATTTGACCACTACCAGTTGAAGATATGTTTTTAGTTGGCAAAGCATCCTCAAAGAAATTAAAAGATCATCAAATAAAAACAATTAGAGATATTGCCGATGAGAAAAATGTAGATATTCTTAAGGATGTTTTTCAGAACCAATGAGAAGTTTATTTTTTACATGTTAACGGAATAGGAGATGATGAACTTGATCATTCCCATAACATTCCTAAATCATTAAGTAATAGTGAAACATTTCTAACTGACACTAATAATTTAGATGAAATATATCTTAAAATTGAGGAATTAACCAAATTAATGGTAGATCGTATGAATTCTTATGACTTAGTTGGTAAAAGATTGTCATTATCTATTAAATATCCAGATTTTAAAATGACTACAAAAAATTATTCTTCGCCTAAATTATTAAGTGACTATTTTGAAATTGTTCAAATTCTAAAAAATTTATATGTTGATAATTTTCAAAATGCAACAATTAGATTAATTGGTGTTGGTATTTCACAGTTACAATTTAACAAAAAGTTAAATACTATGATTTTTGATGATTATGTTGAAGAAGATAAGATTGTTGAAGATCAATATCAAATTATTAAAAAAGATATTAATGATAAATTAAAGTTAGATATTATTGATATTGCTTCCAAGAAATTAAATAGTTAGATATTTTTATTTAATTCTTTAAATAATATTTTACCTTCATAAGTTATTTTTCGGCCCTTATTAGTTTTTACAATATAATTTTTTCTTAGCAAATATGGCTCGATTTTCAAACTGATTGTTAGTTCATCAATACCTATAATTTGACTAATTGTTTTAATTCCTAATATTTCATCATCATTTTGAATTAAAGATTTCAAGTATAAATAATCATTTTTATCAAATTCATTATAAACATACCCGATTTTATTTAAAATGCTTCTAATTTTTGTTTTTGGGTTAGATAATTTAAAATCATAAATTCTTCTAATTAGTTTGTAAGTGATTCTCGGAATACCTTTTGATGCTAGACATATTAAATCAATATCTTCATCATTTAATATCAACCCATATTTATTTGCATAAAATAAGATAATATTTTTGATTTCAATTTCATCATATTCATTTAAATTGATAATAATACCAAACCGATCAATTAATGGTTGTGGGAGTTTTCCATAAATTGTTGTTGCGGCTATTATGGAAAAACTTGGTAATTTTATTCTTGTTAATTTGCTATTGTAATCTTTACCAATATTTAAATCTAAGCTATTTTCTTCCATAGCTGAATAAAATAATTCCAAACATTTTATATTAACAGCATGGATCTCGTCAATGAAAAGAATTTCATTTTCTTGCATTGATAATAAGATATTAATAACATCTATAGGCTTTTGAATGCTTGCCCCTTGAACAATTCTTAATTTAACTTGCAATTCATTAGCAATTATTTTATCTAGAGTTGTTTTTCCGGTTCCAGGCAAACCATAAATTAAACTATGTTCAAAGGAATGATGATCTTTTTTACATGAATTAATAAATACTCTAATATTTTCTTTTATTTCAGTTTTACCAATAAAACTATCTAAGTTATTAATTAGATTCAATGGCATTAGTGTCTTTATTGATTATTATTTTTATGGCATCAGCGATTAGACTTGATAGTTCTTCTTTATCAGATGTATTAGTTAATGACATTTTACTAATAGCATATTGAATATCATTTTCTTTATATCCAAGTGCATTTAATGCGCTAAATAGTTCACTTATCATATTATTCATTGATGAATTATCAATCTTATTCTTATAAAATTCATACAAAGCATCAATAATGATTTTGGCACTTTTAGTATTAATACCTTTACATTTAGCTAACTCATCATAATTTTTTGTAACAATCAGTTGTTTAAGTAAATTATTATCATTACTGCAAATAAGTAATGAAGTTTTTGCTCCTATTCCTTGGCAACGCATTAGTGATAAAAATAATTCTTTATCAAGGTATGTTTTAAAACCATAAATATCATCTACAAAACTATTTTTACTTGTAAGTTTATATTGGCGATAAACATACAAATATAACATTGTATTTAATTTAAAACTGTCAGGATTATTGACATAAATAACATAGCCAACATTATTACAATCAAATGTTATTGATTTTTTATTGATGGAAATAACTTTTCCATATAAATATGAATACATTTTAATTCCTCCTAATATATAAAATGAGGAAAATTAAAAATTATTCATCATTATTAAGAATTTTAATGAATGTATCATGTTCAATCGATACATTACCAATATTTTTAAGTTTTTTCTTTCCTTCCTTTTGCTGCTCAAGTAGTTTTTTCTTACGACTGACATCACCACCATAGCATTTAGCTAATACATTTTTATAGATAGCAGGAATTGTTTCTCGAGCAATAATTTTACCACCAATGGCAGCTTGAATTGGAATTTCAAATTGCTGGCGAGGGATAAACTTTTTAAGTTTTTCACAAATTGTTCTTGCTTTTATATGAGCAGATTGTTTATTTACAATCATACTCAATGGATCAACTTTCTTACCATTTAATAAAATATCAACTTTAACTAAATTACTCTTTCTATAGTCAAGTAAATCATAATTCATTGATGCATAACCACGACTAACAACTTTTAAACTATTAAAAAAGTTGTAGATTATTTCATTTAGAGGAATAATATACATAAGTTTATGTTGGTTTCCTTCAACAACATCTAATGATTGGTAAATTCCGTGATGAGCTTGTGCAAGTTTCATTAATCCACCTAAATATTCTTTAGGAGTAATGATTTCAAGTTTAACAAATGGTTCCTTGATTTCTCTAATGAAAGTTGGATCGGGTAATTCACTTGGATTATTAACATTAATAGTTTCACCATTAGTTTTTAAAACTTTATATTCTACACTTGGAGCAGTTAAAATCAAATCAATATTGTATTCTCTTAAGATTCTTTCGCGAATTACATCCATATGTAATAGTCCTAAAAAGCCACAACGAACACCAAATCCTAATGCTGCTGAAGTCTCATATTTATAGGTTAGTGATGAATCAGAAAGAGTAATTTTCATCATTGCATCTTTTAATTCAGCATATTTACTATTATCAACAGGATACATTCCACAATATACCATTGGCAATACCTTTTTATAACCTGGTAATGGTTGCAAACAAGGATTATCAAAATCTGTAATTGTATCACCAACTTCAACATCTTTAGCTGTTTTGATGTTAGCTGAAATTCAGCCAACATCGCCACAATTTAAAACATCAACATTTTTAAATTTAGGGGTTTTTATACCGATTTCACTAATGACGAAATCTTTGTTATTAGCCATCATTTTAATGTGTTGACCAATATGAATAGAACCGTTTTTAATTCTTACAAAACAAATAACTCCACGATATGAATCATAATAGGAATCAAAAATTAATGCTTGTAATTTACCATTACTATCACCCTCTGGTGGAGGAATAAAATCAATAATGCTATTTAATAATTCTTCAACACCTTTACCAGTTTTAGCAGAAATTAAATTTACATGTTGATCATTTCCAATAATTTCATCGACTTGTTTTAATGTATCCTCTATGTTTGCACTTGGTAAATCAATTTTATTAATAATAGTAAGAATATTAAGGTTATTTGCTAAAGCTAAATAAGTATTAGCTATTGTTTGAGCTTGTACACCTTGAGTAGCATCAACAACAAGTAATGCACCTTCACAAGCTGCCAAGCTCCTTGATACTTCATAGTTAAAATCTACATGTCCAGGAGTATCAATCAAATTAAATATGTATTTTTGATTAGTTCTTTTATCAGTGTAGTTTAAAGATACACTATTTAATTTAATAGTAATTCCTCTTTCACGTTCAATGTCCATAGAATCAAGGACTTGATCTTTCATTTCCCTTTTTTCAAGACCATGAGTGAATTCAATAATTCGATCACTTAATGTAGATTTTCCATGATCAATATGGGCAATAATACTAAAATTTCTTATATGTTTCTTATCCATATAATATTGATGTTTATATTATATGAATCATAAAAATAAGTTATTTTAAATTTAAATAAAAAACAGTCACATGTGTTTTGATCATATGACTATTTATTTTTTTAATTTAATAAAATTTAAATTGATTCTTTAAGAAGTTTTTGTTTTCTTGCTTCGTATTCTTCTTTTGAAATTATTTTTTTCTCATATAGTTCATGTAACTTCAAAAGTCTATCTTCACCACTAACTGTTGAAGGAACTTTAGATCCATTTTTCCACACATATTTACCACTTTTATCTTTAAATGTGTAATTTAAAATTTTCACTAAATCAACTATTCATCATATTCCAAGGCCACCACCTGTTATTGAGAAAAGAATACCAGTTCCAATCTTACCAACATAAAATCTATGAACAGGACAAAATCATAGAAGGAGCATACATACTAATCATGATTTTTCACTTATTTCATTTTGGTTATAATTTTTCTTAGCCATTTTATTTCTCCTTTGTGTTTTAATTTATATTAAAATATTATATAAAAATAGTAATAAAAAATACTAAATCATGTACAACCACAACTTAATTGAGAAAAAATGGCAGAAATATTGGAGCGAACACAAAACTTATAAGTTTGTTGATGATGATTCTAAACCAAAAGCATATATCTTGGATATGTTTCCTTATCCAAGTGGACAAGGATTACATGTAGGACATCCAAAAGGATATACTGCAACTGATGTTGTTTCAAGATTTAAACACTTTAATGGTTATAGTGTTCTTCATCCAATTGGTTGAGATGCATTCGGTTTACCTGCAGAACAATATGCAATTAATACTAATAATCACCCTGCAAAATTTACTCAGGAAAATATTAAACATTTTCGTAAACAACTTCAAATGATTGGTTTTAGTTATGATTATGATAAAGAAGTTGATACAACAGATCCAAAATATTACAAATGAACACAATGAATATTTTCAAAGTTATTCGAAAATGGTTTGGCAGAAATAAGAGATGTAGATGTAAACTGGTGTGAAAAACTAGGTACAGTTTTATCAAATGAGGAAGTTTTAAATAAAGATGGTAAAATGGTTTCTGAACGAGGAGAATTTCCTGTAGTTAGAAAACCAATGCGTCAATGAGTTCTAAAAATTACTAAGTATGCTGATAAACTAATTGAAGGGTTGGATTTAATTGATTGACCAGAATCATTAAAAGCAATTCAGAGGAAATGAATTGGTAGATCAACTGGTGCATTAATTAGTTTTAAAACTAATGCTAATGTTGATTTAGAAGTATTTACAACAAGACCAGATACATTATTCGGAGTAACTTATTTAGCTATAGCCCCAGACCATGATGATGTTAATAAGTTTATTACTAGTGAAAATAAATCAAAGTGTTTTGACTACATTACTAAAGCTAAATCAAAAAGTGATTTGGAAAGAAAGGCAAATACTAAAGTTCAAACTGGTGTATTTTCTGGTTCATATGCAATCCATCCAATAACTAAAAATAAGTTACCAATTTATATTTGTGACTATATTTTAAAAGATTATGCTACTGGTTCAATAATGGCTGTTCCTGCTCATGATGAACGTGATTATAATTTTGCCAACAAATATAAATTACCAATTATAAAAGTTATTGATGTTGATGATAAACAATTACCATATACTAATGATGGCAAACATATTAATTCCGATTTCTTAAATGGTTTGAATAACAAATCAGCAACAAAATTAATGCTTGATTATTTAATCAAGCATAAATTAGGTAAATCTCATGTTACTTATAAAATGAAAGATTGATTATTTAGTCGTCAAAGATATTGAGGTGAACCATTTCCAATTATTTATGATGAAAATGATAAACCGCACCTTGTCAATGATTTACCATTAATTCTCCCTGAATGTGACGATTATAAACCTTCAAATAATGGTAGAAGTCCATTATCTAAATTAACAAAATGAGTTAATATAACAATCAATAATAAAAAATATCATCGAGAAACAAATACTATGCCTCAATGAGCTGGTAGTTGCTGATATTATTTAAGTTATTTACTAAAACAACCAGATCATTCTTATGTTGATTTAAATTCAAAAAAAGCATATGAATTATTTAAACGATGATTACCAGTAGATTTATATGTCGGTGGTCAAGAACATGCTGTTTTACATTTATTGTATGCTCGTTTTTGACACCGTTTCTTATATGACATTAAAGTAGTTCCTACTCCTGAACCATTTTATCGACTTATGAATCAGGGAATGATTCTAGGTGAAAATGGTGAAAAGATGTCAAAATCTCGTGGGAATGTAATTAATCCAGATGAGATTATTAAAACTCATGGCGGTGATGCATTAAGACTATATGAAATGTTTATGGGTCCATTAAATGCATCATTACCATGAACTGAGGATGGATTAAATGGTGTAAGAAAATGGTTAGATCGTGTTTATCGTTTATTTGAAATGAAAATTAAAGATTTTTCAAACAAAACTAATGAATCATTAGATTATGCATATAACTTATTTGTAAAAAATGTAACTAATAATATTGATAAAAATAATTTCAATGTCGCGATTAGTGATATGATGATCTTTATTAATGCATGCTATGGTTTAGAAAAATTAAATAAAGAATATATGCATAATTTCTTAATTGTGCTTTCTTGTTATGCACCGCATTTAGCTGAGGAATTAAATCAAATGATGGGATATAAAGAATCTATCTATCATTCTGTATGACCTAAATTTGATAAATCAAAACTTATATTATCACAAATGTCAATACCAATTATGATTAATGGTAAACTTCGTGATGTAATAAAAGTTGATGTTTCAATTACTGAACAAGAAATTATTGCTTTAGTTAAAACTCAACCAAAAATTATTAAGTTTATTGAAAATAAATCAATAAAGAAAATAATTTATGTAAAAAATAAAATAGTTAACATTTTAATTTAATATGAAATTTAAATCACTGTCATTAAGACCTTGAATATTGGATGTCTTAAATAAAAAACAGATTTATGAAACAACTGATATTCAAACAGAATCATTTTCAAGCAAAAATAACGGTAAGAGCTTAATTATTACTTCTAAAACTGGAAGTGGTAAGACTTTATGTTTTCTAATCAACATTTTAAATAAAATTGATATTGATAAAAATAATGTTCAAGCATTGATATTAGTTCCCACAAAAGAACTATCTAATCAAATATATACCGTTTTTAATGAATTTGCAAGACAACAAAATAAGCTAAGAATTAAGATGTTGTCCAATAATGTTAATTTTAATGAAGCATATAAATCCCAAATTATTATTGCCACACCAAATAAGGCTTTAGATTTTGTAAAAGATAAAGACATAAAAGAATCAATTAAATTTTTTGTTCTTGATGAAGCTGATATGTTAATAGATTTCGGTTTTTATAACACAATATTTAATGTCTTTAATGAAATTAATAATCAGTATTTAATTAAGTATGCAACTAGTGCAACACTGCATGAATCATTGGCTAATCATTTAAAATTAATATTAACTAATGCTAAAGTAATTTCAACCTCTGATTCAATATGGTTGAATGATCAAATTTCACATAACATTATATATCAATCTAATAACAATGATCCATATGATACTTTAAATAAGTTTTTAAAAACAATTAATCCTTATTTTTGTATCATTTTTGCTAATACAAAAAATGATGCAAATAACATTTATAAAAGAATGTTAGAGAACAATTACAATGTAGGATTAATTCATCAAGATTTTTTTGAAAGAAAAAGAAAGCAAATTTATCGTCAAATTCTCGATAATAAGTTTCAATATTTAGTAGCTACTGATTTAATTGCTAGAGGTATAGATATTCCTCATGCTGATATTGTTATTTCCTTTGGCTTGCCATTAGACACCATGTGGTATATTCATCGAGCCGGAAGAATAGGAAGAAATAAAAGAAACGGATATAGTTATTGTATTTATAGAACATCTGATGACAATTTAATAAATAACTTAACTCATAAAGGAATTAAATGAAATTTTTATTTGATTAACAAAGATTTAAAGATTACTCAAAAAAACAAAGAATTAAGAATTAAAAAGAAGATTAAGTTTGATGAGCAAACAAATAATCAAATAAAAAAGATTATTTATACAAATTCCAAAAAAATAAAACCTGGATATAAGAAAAAGATTAAAAAACAAATTCATAAGATAAAACAAAAAATTAGACACCAAAATATTGAACGTCAAATTAAGAGAATCTTAATTAAAAAGAATATTAAAGATTCAAAAAGAAGATAGATATTAGAAACTAAATATCTAAGTTTGAGATTCTACCCAAAGTCCAGAATGTATAATATATATATATATATATATATTTAATGTTAATGATAACAAACTGCTACAGAAGTTATTTAGTTGGCTATGAAAGATAAAAATAAAATCAAAATTATTAAATCAATATTGTTTTCTACTATAGGGGTATTGCCTATAAGTGTAGGTACTACTATAGCATTATCAAGTTGCGGCAAAAAACAAATAATTGGAGTTACAGGTGTCAAATTATACAAAAACGCAATATGATTATATGTGGGTAATACTAGCAAACTAACTGCAACTGTCTTACCAGAAAATGCAACCAATAAAAAAGTAACTTGGAGTTCAAGTAATGAATCTATTGCCACAGTTGATAAAAATGGAAATATTACAGCAGTTAGTGAAGGAACGGCAGATATTACTGTAACAACTGAAGAAGGTGGATTTACAGATATTTGCAAAGTTACTGTTAATAAAGATGTAATTCCTGTTGAAAGTATTTCATTAGACGCAAAAAGATTAGATTTGTTTGAAGGTGATCGCATCGCATTAGTTGCAAATATCTTACCAACAAATGCAACTAATAAAAATGTAACTTGAAGTTCATTAAAGCATTCTATTGCTACAGTTGATCAAAATGGAATTGTTACAGCAATTAGTAGAGGAGATGCAGAAATTTCTGCAACCACTGAAGATGGTTGGCATACAGCTACTTGCAAAGTTACTGTCATTAAAAAACCAGTTCAAGTTGATAGTGTTAAATTAAATATCAATAGATTATTTTTAGAAATAGGTGATTCTTACAAACTAACAGCAATTGTCTTACCGGAAGATGCAACTAATAAAAATGTAACTTGAAGTTCATCGAAGCCTGCTATTGCCACTGTTAATCAAAATGGAAATGTTACAGCAATTAGTAAAGGAGATGTAGATATTACTGTAACAACTAAAGATGGTAACAAAACAGCTACTTGCAAAGTTACTGTCACTGAAAAAATAATTCCTGTTGAAGGTATTGTATTAGACAAAGATGAATTAAAATTGAATGAAAATGCAACTGCCAAATTAACAGCAACTGTCTTACCAACAAATGCAACCAATAAAAACGTAACTTGAAGTTCATTGAACAGTTCTATTGCTACAGTTGATCAAAATGGACTTGTTACAGCAATTAGTCCAGGAACTGTAGATATTATTGTAAAAACTGAAGATGGTTTACATTCAGCTACTTGTCAAGTAGTAGTAGATCCAAATGTACCTGTTCAAGGTGTTATCATAAATGAGCGTTCATTAGATTTGCCATTTGCATGAAATCATCAATTAAATGCTACTGTTTTGCCATGAAATGCAACTAACAGAAAAGTATATTGGAGTTCAAGTAATAAATCTGTTGCCACAGTTGATCAAGATGGAAATGTTACAGCAATTAGTGTAGGAAAAGCAACTATTACTGTAACCACTGAAGATGGTGGTTTTACAGATAGTTGTGAATTGTCAGTAAAAGAATATATACCTGCTCATGGTGTTAGCATAAGTGAGCATTCATTATCTTTACCATTCGCATGAGAGCATCAATTTATCGCTAATGTTTTACCATGAAATGCAAATAATCGTAGTGTAACATGGTCTTCAAGTAATGAATCTGTTGTCACAATTGACCCTCTATTAGGAATAGCTAAAGCAGTTGGGTTAGGAAAAGCAACTATTACTGTAACAACATGAGATGGTTTACATAAAGATACTTGTGAAGTAAAAGTAAAAGAATATATACCAGTTGAAAGTGTTGAATTAACTGAGCATTCATTATCTTTACCATTTGCATGAGAGCATCAATTTATCGCTAATGTTTTACCATGGAATGCAAATAATCGTGGTGTATCATGGTCTTCAAGTAATGAATCTGTTCTCACAATTGACCCTCTATTAGGAATAGCTAAAGCAGTAGGATTAGGAAAAGCAACTATTACTGTAACAACATGAGATGGTTTACATAAAGATACTTGTGAAGTAACAGTAACACCATAATTTGATAGAAACAAAAAATGTATCTGTCAAATATTTTAGCCATAATTAATTAAACCTGTATAGGCAACTTATACTCGATATTTTCAAATCTGATTTCAATTTTTAATCGTATTAAATATCTAATTTTTTAATATTATCCAAGTATTGTTTTAATTCACATCCACCTTGAGCAAATGTAATACTTCCACCACCTGAACCATTAAACAATTTATTCAATTTGTTAATTAGTGTATTAGCTGTATATTGTTTATCAGTTACTTTACTACCTGTGATAACAAAATATCTAACTTTATCATTTACTTTATCAAAAGCAATGAGCGTTTTGTCTTTGTTTTCATTAGCTAATTGTCCTAGAGTATTAATTAGTATTCTAGCATCAATATTATTTAGTTCAGTGATGATAATACTTTTATCTTTGTCAATGATAAATGATTTCTTTAATTCTACTGATTGACTTATATTTTTATTCAAATTAGCTTTAGCAATTAATTTCTTCAAATCTTCTTTAACATTTGCAAAATTTTTAATTAATTTATGATAATTTTCTCTTGTTTTATCAAAAGAGAGTTGTTTTATTTGTTTATCATATAGTTTGTGATCAATTTTAAATTTGTTCAATTCATCAACTAATGAATTGAATTCTTTTTTAATTTGACTAATTTTTTCTTCTAAGAATTCATTAATGGTATTGTTTGTTGTTAATCCTTCAATTCGGTATGAACCACTACCTTTAGTGTCAAGTTTAATAATCATGAATTGCTCAAGTTCACCTAAATTTTTAACATGAGTACCACCACAGATATCGATTGTAGTGTTTTCCATAATTACTACACGCAATAAACCATTAATTTTTTTATATATGTTCTCAAAATGAGCATGTGCATGCATTTTTTTAGCATCTTCTAAACTCATTAATTTAGTTGTTACTTTAGCATTAGATTTAATATACTCATTAACTTTTTGTTCAACTTTAAATAATTCTTCATCAGTTAATTTTGATTGGTATGAAAAATCAAAAGTTAATTTTTTTGCTGATTTAAATGCACCTTCTTGATGTATTGAATCTGAAATACAAACTTGAAATGCTTTTTGTAATAAATGTTCACATGAATGATTGCAAGAAGTTAATTTACGGTTGGTTATATTGATTTGTAAATCAACTTTATCTCCAATTCTAATCGGTTTATTAATTTCAATTAAATGCAAATGTTGACCATTAGGTGCTTTGATTACATCTAACACATTGTAATTAGATATATTTCCTATATCATGCTTTTGACCGCCACTTGTTGCATAGAAACAAGTTTTATCTAATACTATTCAACATTTACCTTTATTAAAATTGTTAACTGGATTATATTTTTCATCAAAAATAGCAATAATTTTTGAACCACATAAACTTGTTTTTTCATATGAAAATATTGACTCATCTTTAAGTTTAATAAGATTTTCATTTTGTTGAATCATAGCTTTAACTCGTTTATTTCCATGAGATATTTGCTGATGTTTAGCAACAATATCTTCATATTTTTTAATATCAAATTTTATATTTCTTTGTTCACATAGGTTTTTAATAACTTCAAATGGAAAACCATAAGTGTCAGTTAATTTAAAAATAGTTTGTTCATCAATTTTTGCGATATCTTTTAAAGCCTTTTTATATAGTTCATAACCCTTAGTTAATGTATGATTAAATAATTTTTGTTCTTGCAAAATTACATCAATAATTGTTTGTTTATTATCATCCAAATGTGGATAAAATCCATGCATTATTTTTATTATTGTGTTAATTGTTTCTGGCAAAAAATCATCAGAAACTTCAATATTTTTGCTACAAATAATAGCTCTTCTTAATAATTTCCTTAAAATAGCACCCTTGTCTTTAGCACTAGGAATAGCACCGTCAGCAATAGCGAACACACAAGCTTTAATGTGATCAGCAATAATTATGAAATTGCGGTTAGTTTCTTTTTGAATTTTGTCTTTTGTAAAATATGCATTGGCATCATATTTGAATGATTTAGAGTATTTACCTATTGTTTGAATTATTGGAAGAAATAGATCAGTATCATAATTTGTTGGTGTTTCTTGTAATACAGAAGCAAATCTTTCTAATCCAGCACCAGTATCAATATTTTTTCTTGCCAATTCAGTATATTCATTTTTTCCGTTATTATTAAATTGCGAAAATACTATGTTTCAAATTTCAACATAACGATCATTTTCAATATCTTTGTAAAACAATTCAACACCTTTTTTATTAGGGTCAAATTTTTCACCGCGATCATAATAAATTTCAGTACATGGTCCACATGGCCCAGAACCTACATCTCAAAAATTACGATCACGATTACATTTAATGATGTGAGATGATTTTATTCCATGTTTAATTCATTCATTATATGCATCATTATCTTTTTCATAAACAGTAAAATAAAGTTTATTCACATCCATATGATAATGATTTACTAATAAATCATAAGCAAATTCAATTGCCTCTTTTTTAAAATAATCACCAATAGAAAAATTACCTAACATTTCAAAAAATGTGTGGTGTCTTGAAGTGACACCAATGTTAAAAATGTCATTAGTTCTAATTGAACGTTGTGAACTTGTTAATCGACTGCTTGGAGGAATAGCAGTTCCAGAAAAATAATTTTTTAAAGTTGCAACACCTGAGTTAATTCACAATAAAGAAGGGTCGTCATGTGGGATTAATGATTGAGAAGGGTACAAATAGTGATTTTTTTTTACAAAATAATCTAGTCATGTTTTACGAATCTTGTCAGTAGTTCATTTATTCATAATGCATAAACCCTATTTACGATCTTATGATTATAGTTTATATTTAATATTAAATGCGTTAAAAATAATATCTTATATATTATTTATAAAATAAGTATTATTAGAAATATGAGTGATTTTAAATCAACTTTAAATATTCTTAAAACATCTTTTGAAATGAAGGCTAATTTGAACAAAAAAGAACCTTTAATTCAAAAAGAATGGTTAGATAAGGATATCTACCAAAAGTTATTAAATAAAAACAAGGATAAGAAACCTTGAATTTTACATGATGGTCCTCCATATGCAAATGGTGATATTCATGTTGGCCATGCTTTAAACAAGATTTTAAAAGATATCATCGTTCGTTATCGCTTTTTAAATGGTTATAATTCACAATTTATTCCAGGTTGAGATACTCATGGATTACCAATTGAACATGCTTTACTAAAAAAAAGTGATATAAAACAATCTAATTTAACAGTTTCTGAATTTAGAGATAAATGCAAAGAGTTTGCTCAAAAGAATGTTGAGCACCAATTGGAGCAATTTAAACATTTAGGTTTGATTACTGATTTTAATCAAAAATATCTAACATTAGATTCTGATTTTGAAAATAATCAATTACTTTTATTTTTGGACATGGTTAAAAAAGGTTTGGTTTATCGTGATTATAAACCTGTATTTTGATCATGGTCATCGCATTCAGCATTAGCTGAAGCTGAAATTGAATACAAAGATGATGAAGCATATTCAATTTATGTTACATTCAAAGTTGAGAACGGTAATGAATTTGTTAATAAAAATGATAAGTTGTTAGTTTGAACAACTACTCCATGAACATTACCAAGTAACCAAGCAATTGCTATTCATCCTGAATTTAAATATGCAAGATTAAAAGTAGATAATGAATGTTTTATTTTATTAGAAAAAAATATTGAGAAGATTGCTAAAATTTTAAATTGAAAAAATTATGAAGTTTTAAAACAATTTGCTGGTCGAGATATTGAAAATGTTCAATATAAACACATTTGACTAGATAAAACAAGTCCAGTTATTTTAGCTGATTATGTAACTGATAATGATGGAACTGGTTTAGTTCATATTGCATCTGCTTTTGGTCTTGATGATTATTATGCTGCTAAAAAATATGGAATTAAAATTTATTGCCCAATTGATGATAGTGGTAAATTTAGTAATGAAGTCAACGATAAAGAGCTTGAAGGTATATTTTATGAGAAAGCTAACGAAATTATTCTTGAACGTATCAAGAAACTAAATGCATTAATGAGATGTGATAAGATTGTTCACTCTATTCCAATTGATTGACGAACAAAAAAACCTATTATTTATCGTGCTACAAAACAATGATTTGTTAATATTTCAAAAATCCAAGACAAATTACTTAGTGCAATTGAGGATGTTACTTTTCCAAATGAAACCAATAAACACCAATTAATTAGTATGATTTCAAACCGTAAGGAATGGTGTATTAGTAGACAACGTGTTTGGGGAGTACCTATTCCAATCATTTTTAATGATAAAAATGAACCAATTATGGATATTGAATTAATTGAACATACAATTGATTTGATTCATAAAAACGGTACAAATGCATGGTTTGAAAAACCAGTAGAATTCTTTTTAACTAACAAATACATTGTTGACAAAGATAAATATCATAAAGAAAAAGATATTATGGATGTTTGGTTTGATTCAGGCAGTTCATATAATGTTTTAAAGCAGTCTAATTTACCAATTCCAACTGATTTATATTTGGAGGGTGGAGACCAATATCGAGGTTGATTTAATTCTTCATTAATTTGCTCTGTAATTCAAAATAATAAAGCTCCTTATAAACGTTTATTATCACATGGTATGACATTAGATGACCAAGGTAGGAAAATGTCAAAATCAATAGGCAATGTAATTGATCCATTAAAAGTATGTGAACAATTTGGTGCAGATATTTTACGTATGTGAGTTGCTAATAGTGATTATCAAGATGATGTAAGGATTAGTAACGATATCTTAGATCAAATCTCCGAAATGTATCGAAGGATTAGGAATTCCATATTTAAATTCATTCTTTCAAATTTAAGTGATTTTGTTTATGAAAAAGATAAATCCACAGATTTTGATTTAGCAGATATTTACATTTTAAATGAGCTAAAACAAAATATGAATAAAATTATTGATGCTTATGAAAACTACAATTTTTCAATAGTAATCAAAACAATTAATTTGGAAGCAATTAAATTGTCTGGTTGATATTTTGATGTCATTAAAGACAGTTTATATTGTGATGAACCAAACAATAAACATCGTCGTGCTATACAAACAGTGCTTTATACTATTTTGAATTTCTATATGTTAGCTCTTGCACCAATTATTCCTCACACTTGTGAAGAAGTATATACACATTCTAATATTAGTAATAAAAAAGATTCGATATTCTTAACCGAAATGATAAAAGACATTGATTTTGATTTACCAAAAGTTGATCTTGTATGATGAAAGCAATTCTTTAGTATTAAAGATAAGGTATTCACTGCATTGGAACAACTTAGAAAAGATAATTTAATTACCAAGAATACACAAGCATTAGTAATAATAAAAATGAATAGTAATCCAAATAATCTTACTTCAGAAACCTTAAAAAAGTATTTGAATGTTGCTAAATGTGAAATTTTAATTGATAGTAATATCAAAGATATTGAAGTATCATGCTCAAATGCTAATTATGTAAGGTGTGAGAGATGTTGAAACTATTATCCAGTTGGTAGTATTAATGATGAACATATCTGTGAGAGATGTAAAAAAATAATTAAGTAGAAAGTGTTAGTATGAAAATAGATATTTTATATTTTAAGCAATTATTAGATAGTGATGATGAATTATTTAAATTTATCGATAGTATTGTTTCTAACCCATCATTGAAAGCACAATATTATCATGATATTAATGAAATTTGTTTATCTACTAAACATTTAACTCGTAAAAATATAAGAAACAGAAAACAAGAGATTAAAATAGCTTGCAAAAACGGTAAAAAGAATAATATTGAATTATTAGCTTCTATTAATGAATGCGCAAAAGACCCAGTGATATTAGATTCTTATCCTGCAAATAGAATCACTGAAACAGTGAATATTATTAAAGAAATTGTTGAAAAAAGATGTTGTAAAATTCATAAATTTTTTCAGAGTGATTTAAAAAGATTTAATCAATTGAAACAAAAACCAATCCTCTATGTTCGTAATTTAACTAAATATTATAAATCGAAAAAAGTTCCAACAATTGATGCCTTGAATTTTGATGTATATCCTGGTGAGTTCCATGCCTTTATCGGTGCTAATGGTGCTGGAAAAACCACAACAATTAAATCATTAATTGGTTCATATTACAAATGATCAGGAACAATTCTAATTCATGGTAAACCAAATACTTCAGAAGAAGCAAAACGTCAAATTTGTTATATTCCTGAAAAAGCAAATTTTCCTGAAAGATTTTCAGCTATTAGTTATTTAAAATGGATGGTTATGCTTTCTGGAGTTGGTCAAAAGCAAGCTAAGGAAATGGCTGAAAAGAAATTAAAAGAAATGAATATGTGGAATCTAAGAAACCGTTCACCAAATACATTCTCTTCAGGCCAACAAAAAAAGATTTTACTTGCTCAATCTTTGGTTTGTGATCCAAAGATGATCATTATGGATGAGCCAGTTGCTAATCTTGATCCAAAAGCAAGAATAGAATTCTTTGATACTTTATTAGATTTAGTTAAGCAAGGTAAATCTATTTTCGCTTCTTCTCACGTATTAGCTGAACTTGATATTTATGCTGATTCATTAACAATTCTTGATGGTGGTAAAATTAAATATTCTGGTAAAAAAGAAGCATTATTGAGCAAATACAATGTTGATGAATACTTAATTGATTTTGATAGAAAACAAAAAGATAAATTTGATGAAATCATGAAAGAAATGAAAATAGGCGTTAGTTATGACAACACAAAGAAATGCAATTTGTTAAAAATATCAGATCCTAAATTGGTTATTAAATTGCAAGAAGAATTGTCTAAGAATAAGATTTATGTAAATTTATTTAGACGAAACTATCCTGATTTAACCGATATATATGAAGATATGATTATTTATGGTTCTCGTGATACCATGAAAGAAACTTTAGATAATAAAAAGTAACTATTAATGAATATTAGTGAATTATTAACTTTCAAGTTAAAGAATGTTCCTCATAAACCTGGATGTTATCTATGAAAGGATAAATATCAACAAGTCATTTATGTTGGTAAAGCTAGTGATTTATATAACAGAACACATCAATATTTTTTAAATAATCGTGATTCAAAAACAAATAAATTAGTTCAAAATATTGCAGATATTGATTTCATTATTGTCAATAATGAAAATGAATCATTAATTTTAGAAAACAATTTAATTAAAAAATATCAACCAAAATATAATGTCTTATTAAAAGAAGGCACCTATTATCCTTATATAGTTTTAACAAAAGAAAAACATCCACGTTTGGTTTATACACATGAATCAAATTTATACAAAGGCAAGTATTATGGCCCATTTGCTACAAACAAATCAAACAAATATAGTGTCTATAATTTTTTACAACATTTATTTCCATTGAGGAAATGTTGCAAGATACCTAAAAAAACTTGTCTTTATTACGATATTGGCGAATGTTTAGGTCCATGTGTTAATAATATTAGTCAAGATCAATATGATAAAATTGCTAAAAATATTAATGATTTTTTTAGAGGGAATTTAAAGAATACAATTAATGATTTAAAACTAAAAGAAAAAGAATTTTCAAAAAAATTTAAATATGAAGAAGCTAAAAAAATCAACGAATTAATAAGTGGGATGCAACAAATTAGTCAATATCAAAATATTAATTTGGTCTCTAGTGAATCAATTAATGTTTTAGGATTTTATACTAACAAGAATAATATTTCCATTTCAATCTTTTCATATATAAATGGTAAATTGCTTGCTAAAAAAGAGCAAATAGCCGAAATCAACAATTCAATTTCAGAGACAATTGAAAGCTATTTGATGCAATTTTATTATGAAAATTTAAATTTACCTAAAAAATGCTATGTAAGTTTAGAAAATAAAAAAATTAAAAGTTTATCTAAAAATTTAAATATTGAGTTTATTAATCCAAGCAAAGGTAAATTTAAAAATATTCTTGAAAATGCGATCGCTAATGCAAAAGCATATTATGATTCAAATTATTTAAAATACAAAAAAGCTGTTGCACTAAATGAAGATGCCTTTGCAGAATTGAAAAGATTGCTGAATATGGATAATTTAAGCTTAATACATGTATTTGATATTTCAAATCTTTTTAATGAAAATCGTGTTGGAGCAATGATCGCTCTTGAACATGGTAAATTTAATAAAAATCTATATCGTAAATTCATTATTAAGAACGAACAAGCTAAATCAGATGTTGAATGTATGAAAGAAGTAATCATTCGTCAATATACTCGAATGTTAAAACAAAGAGAAGAACTACCTAATTTAATTATTGCTGATGGCGGTAAACAACAAGTAAATTTTATCATTCAAGCATTAAAAGTTAATAAGTTAGATTTGGTGATTCCTGTCATAGGACTTGTTAAGAATAAAAAACATGAAACTGAAAAAATTTATGTTCCAAACGATGAATTTATTAATTTAAAAAAGGAATCAGAACTATATCTTTATTTATTAAGAATACAAAATGAAGTTCATCGTTTTGCCATTACTTTTTTTAGAAAAAGAAAACAATCTTCATTATTTAAATCAAAATTAAAAACAGTTATTGGAATAGGCAGTGCTACAGTTGAAAAGTTATTAAATAGTTATCAAAATATTAATGCAATTAAAGAAGCAAGTATTGAAGAATTATCTCAATATGTAGGAATTAAAAAAGCCAAAACAATTAAGGATTATCTAAAACATAATTCACTATAAAATAGCTATATTATTATTAATATATAATATACCATGTTATGGATAAAATGACTAGAATTTTAGTCATGTCTGACACCCATGGTCTTAGACAAGACGATGTAACTAAAATTATTCAAAACGAGCACTGTGACTACAATATTCATTGTGGTGACTATGGTTATAGTCTTGATTACATGAAGCAACATTTTAATTATTTTGTTCTTGGAAATAATGATAAAAGACAAAACGATGAACAATACACTATAAAATTTGAAATTTCTGGTTTCAAATTTTATTTACTTCATGGTAACCAATTATATTGGCATCCATATAAAAACTGAATAAAAAATTTATTTATTAAAGCCGCAGAACAAAATGTTGATGTTTTGTTGTTTGGACATTCTCATAGTTATTTTGTAGGAAACAGTAAGGAAAACATAATAATTGCTAATCCTGGTTCAATAACAATGGGCAGGTATGGTAGGCAAACATACATGATTATTACCATTAAAAATCGTGAGATTAATTTTGAAAAACGTCCAGGTATTGTTGATGCGAAAGATAAAAAAGAGAATTAATTAAGCTATGTGAATTTATTTAAAGTACATAGTTAAATATTTATTAAAAAAGATGACTTTTTGAATAGTTATTTTTTCTTATATTTTAGTTTTCTCATTAATTTGTTTAGTTATTCCTGCCATTAGCAAGTCTTATTTCTTATGGGCATGGGTATCTGAATTTAGAAGTTTAAACATGATATTTGAATATTTAATTGCTTTATATGCAGCAATACTTGCTATATTTATTTTTAGAGCACCAGTAGATGATGGTAGTGAATTATTAATTTGTTCTAAACCAATTAATCGCTCTAAATTGATTACTTCAAAATTTATTATTTTCGTTCTTGGTTGTGCTTTCTACGGACTAATTAGCAGCTTATTTGCATGTTTTGCATTTTTATTACCAACCAATTATTGATCTGTACTTAGCTTAATACTTAGCTTCTTCACTGTTAGTTTTGTTTTTTCTCTTCTATTTGGTGGTATTGCTATTTTAATTTCAATTAATCATGGAAAATTATGAATAATATCATGAAACATGGTTGTTGTTCTTTTAACAAATATTATTTTTTTTATGGGTGCAGTTGGATTAAAAGAGCCGGCTGCAGCTATTACAAATTCAAAAAAAACAACATCTACTCAAGTTTCATTTATTAATCGCAATAATAAACAAATAAAAGGAGAATACTTTGTTAGTTTATCAGGTTCAAGCCTTTCATCATTAGAGGAGTTTAATCTTGAATGGCAAAAACAAGTTTACCAAGATGGTGTAAATAAATCAACAACAAAAGCAACTTATCCTATTGACATAACAGGTCACATGTACATTATGAGCAATCTTGGTGATTTAGATTACGTAAGAAAACAGATTAATGGTGCCCAACAAATAGGTCAAAGTAATGCATTTGATTATAAAATCAATGGTTTAGTTCACAAATATCCTGATAAAAGTTTTGCTCCAATTGAAAATGACGATCGTTATTGAAAATGAACGGAATTTGGTTCAAAGGATTCACCACTACTTTATACGAAATATTCACGCCTAAAAAGAAGTGATTTAGCTAGATTTGTTAAAATTAATAGTCAATTTTCATACGATAATATAGATGAGATGTTTGAATTATTAAATTCGCTATTAGTAAATGAATCTACTGTTTTCTGTTCAGGAATTGTTGGTAATTCTAGCAGTATGTCTAATCCTATCAATTTTAGTGCACCATATACTGATACAAGATTTATTTTTGGTTATGATGACCCATGATCTAGAACACCAACTTATAGTGTTGGTAAATTTTTTAATGGATCATCAGCTACAAAGAATATTGTTTTTATGAATTCTAAATTATTAGAACCATTACCTATTGAAAAAGATTTGTTTGATTTTTTGATATATGAATTGATGTTTAATAAGGATTCAGATTTTTACAATGATTGTTTTGAAAAAGATAATACATATTATCACTTTAACTTAAAAAAATATCCAAATACTTCACATGATCAAATTTATAAGAAAATATATGAAATTTTAAGTAGTGAAAATGTGAATAAAAAAATGAATTTAAAGTCTGAGTACGATTTTGCTTTAGAAATTTATAAATTTAAATATTACATTTCAAGACAATTATTAGGTTATTATGGTATTGAAGATTCAGTATGTACAAATTGAATAAATCCTGAACTACAAAAAATAATAGTGCCATATAATAATTATTTTCGTTTAGTATTTATTCCACAATATAACTCTTATACTATTCGTAATATTGATGAATATCTTGAATCAATTCCTATAGCATATGATGATTTTAAATTAAATCCAAAAGAAGCATTTCGTTACGGATTATTTGTATTGCCACAGCTTTCATCATCTAATGTTAATATGTTATCTTTAGAGCTTACTGGTAAAAATGATGGATTAAAATTAGCTTCATGTGAATATGATGGTAGTGATGTAGATACTTCAGAATTATCTGATATATACAAAATTTATGATATATCCAAAACAGATTGAACAACAACTAATAATTTTGGTTATTTCTCTGAGCTGGGTTTAAAATTAGACACATTATTAGGTGAATTTGCTTTCAAAAATAGTCCAATATTTACAAATAAAGGATATACAAATCTATATGGATCTGAAATTTCAAGCAATTCAACTCAATTATTGATTTATCAACATATGTTATTTACATATAGTTGTAATGAAATATATAACCCATATATGTTATTAGTAATTTATCTAATTATTGATTTCATGATTTTATCAGTCGGATATGCAGCATATATTCGTCATGATATCAAATAAATTTATTTATATTTTGCGTATAGTGATTTAAATTTTTTTAATACTTCATTGCAGTTAAAAATACCAATTTTTTTACTATTAGAATAAATTACATATTTATTTTTCAAACCATAAATACCAATATCTGCATTTTTAGACTCGTTAATACCATTAACTAGACAGCCCATAATTGCAACGGTTATATTTTTAGGGTTTAAATCTGTTATTAATTTAATCTCATTTAGTAATTTCATTAAATCTACTTGGCATCTTCCACAAGTTGGGCAACTTATTAAATGAGTTAAATTAACATCATAACCATTTTCTTGTAGAATTGTTTTAGCTATAATTGGTTCATCATATGGATCACCAGAAATTGAAACTCTAATTGTATTTCCTATTTTCGATCAAAGTAATTGCGAAATTAATAATGTTGATCTAACACATGAAGTTTTAATTTCCCCAGCCTCTGTAGCACCAATATGAATAGGATATTTAAAGTATCTAGCTAATCATATATTTAATGTTATTGTTTTATATACATCAGAAGATTTAATGCTTAATACAATGTTATAAAATTTATTCTTTTCGCATAAACTAACGTATTTTTTCATTAGGTTAATTATTTGTGTATTTGTTTTAATATTTTTAGGCAATGAACCAGTATTGATACCTATTCTTATAGCAACATTGTTTTTCTTAGCAGCAACAATTATTTGCTCAAATTCTTTTAAATTATTTAAATTACCTGGGTTGATTCTTATTTTTGCTACTTTTGCTTTAATTGCCTGAAGAGCAAAATTAGCATTAAAATGAATATCAGCAATAATTGGACATTTAGAAAATTTAACAATTTTAACTAATGCTTTAACATCTTGAATATCTAATACAGCGACTCTTACAAGTTTACAGCCTAATTTATATAGTGTATTTATTTGCTTTATTGTTTTATCAATATCACTTGTTTTAGTATTAGTCATTGATTGGATAAAAATGTTATTATTTCCGCCAATAACAATGTTACCAATTTTAACTTTTCGTGTTTTATCCCTTGTATATCACATTAGCACAAATTATTCTGTTTTAAAAACTCTTTAACCAATTTATTTATTTCTTCAGTAGTAGAACATTGCAATGCTTTATTAGCTAAAATTTCACAATCTTTAAAATTTAAAGAATTAATTATTCTTCTAGCTTGTGGAATGATTGTAGGAGACATTGATAAGTCATCAACACCTAGACCTAATAAAACAGGGATTGATAAAGGATTACCACCAATTTCACCACAAACACCAGCAAAGCGATTATTTAAATGGGCACCTTTAATAGTCATATCAATTAGTTTTAATAATGCAGGGTTATTTGGCTGATATAAATAATCAATTGTTTTTGACATACGATCAACTGCAAAACTATATTGGATTAAATCATTTGATCCGATCGAGAAGAAATCAGCATGTTCTGAAAATTTATTAGCCAATATAGCAGAACTTGGAATTTCTACCATCATACCAATTAGGATATTATCAGCAATCTTATGACCTTCTTTTTTTAATTCATCAAATACTTCTAATGTAAAATTCTTAGCTTCAATGAATTCATCGATATTAGCAATCATTGGAAACATAATTGCTAATTTGCCATAAACACTTGCTCGGCCTAAAGCTCTTAATTGACATTTAAAAATATCTTTTCTAGCTAAGCAAAATCTTATAGCTCTTACACCTAAAAAAGGATTCATTTCAGGTGGGAATTCATAATATGGTAATTTTTTATCACCACCAATATCTAAGGTACGAATAATAACTAATTTATTTTCTAAATTTGTTAAAACTTCTTTATAGATATTGAATTGTTCTTCTTCTGTTGGTCAATCACTATTATCCATGTATATGAATTCAGTTCTAAATAATCCAATGCCTTCACATCCATGTTTGTTTGCCAACATAGTATCCTTAACATTACCAATGTTAGCTTCACATTTTATTTTCTTGCCATCTAGTGTTTTAGTTTCTAATTTTGAATATTTCTCATATTCATTTTTTAGTAATTCATAATTAGTTATTTTCTGTTTCCATTCATTTTCATCAGGATTTAAATCAATAACACCTGTTTGGCAATCTATTCCTATAAAATTATCATCCTTTACTTTTTTAAGAATATTTTTAGCACCAAATATTGCAGGAATTTCCAAATTTTGTAACATTATTGCTGAATGGGAAGTTTTTCCACCAATTTCACTAATAACACCTTTAATATACCTAGAGTCAAGTAAAGCAGCATTACCTGGAGTTAGGTCATAGGTAATTAATATAGTTGGTGTTTTGATTTCTAAGTTACTTGGAATTTTGATGTTTAATACATTGTATAGTAACCTACGTTTTACATCAAGAATATCAATAGCTCTTTCTTTGAAATATGGATCATCCATTTGTTTAAATGTTTCATATTTACTGTTAAATACTGAATCAATCAATTTAACTAAATTAATTTTATCTGTATTAATTTGATCATGAATTTCTTTTATTATTTCAGGATCATTAATCATTGCAATATGTGCACTAAAAATTTCAGCTTTATCTTTACCTAATTTTTGTTCAACTAATACCTTTAAATTGTTCAATTGTTCAGTTGTTTTTTTGATACTTAGGTCTAATTTATTAATTGCTTCATCTTTATTAATGGTATTTTCAGATGCCTCAATATCAATATTTGGCTCATTTAGGCAAAGAACTTTTGCATATGCAATACCATTACTTACACCAGTAGCTTTTATAGTGCTGCTATTTTCCATAATACTTAATATTATATTAAGTAAGGTGTAAACTTCTATCTTTTATAAGTAATTAATTTTTAGTAAAATTTCAATACTTTTTTAGGACTTTTATATGATATTGAGAATTTAAAATCAATGTAATAGGAAGATAAGTATGAATTTTATGTCAGTAATTGGAATTGTTGATCATATAGAGACTAATTCAAAAGATAAATTATTATCGCTAATCTATTTAAAGGTTGATAATGTTTTATATAAAAACAAGTTGGGGCAATCTGAATATCAACTCATTCCAATAAAATTAAATAAACAAATTTTTAAAAGAGAATTTGATTTCTTAAAATCGGGAGCAATAGTTGGTGTGAAGGGTAGAATTGAATGTTCGAATTCGCAACTAGATTTAATAGCTGAAAGAATAAAAATATTTTAATCAAAACACAAGTGAAACAATATACAAGGTAATGAAAACAAAATAATAAGCACAGTCAATAAACTATTAATTTAATATATGTATAATGGAAATAGCACCACTACATGGCGTTTATGGTGAAGCCTGGTTAACACAACTGACTGTGAATCAGCCATGCGTGGGTCCGAATCCCACTAAACGCCCCATTAGAAACTAAAGTCAATGATTGCATTGACTTTTTTTATTTGTTATTTATAGTTGTTGGTCTTAAATACGACAATAATTTTGTAAAACATGAACTATTTTTATGATAGCTTTATCTTAATATGAATTTAAAAAATATGATGATATTGTTTCGTCCTTTTGCCATTGATAATAACTTTTGTAACTTATTATTTGGTTCATATATGCCTATCATTTTACAACAGAAAATTTTATTACCAACTAAAGATAAAACAAAATAAAATTAATAAGATTAAAATTTTTAAAATTTCAATTATTTTGAAATTAAATATCTATCTTATTAAATTTGATTTAACAATTCAGATCATTTAATGAAGTGAATTTTTAATCTGTCTTCTAGAAGCAATTTGGAAAATAAATTTTTACCTTTATCTTTGTTACTAAAAGATTTTCCATATTCATGGACCAATTTATAAATATTGCTAAAATTGCAAAATTTAGAGTGATTCATATCATTTTTATCTGACGGATATACAAAATGTAAAACCACATTATTAGAGTAAAGGTCAATTCTATCAAATATTGCTTGAAAATATGAATAATCATTTTCTGATAAGGAATGACCATAAAAATATATATCTACATTATCTACATTATTATCAAATATCAATGAATTATCATTTTCATTGTTAGCTCTGATTTTAGCTACTTTATAAGATTTACTAAACTCATAAAACAAATGATTATCAGAATTTTTAGTATCATCAATGCCTATCACTATTGATGGTGATTCACCATTATTATCCATTTTTTGCATGCATCCATGAATATTAATATATTTAATTGATCAGTTTTTATACCTACGATATCCATTTTTTTTAAATGCATTTCCAATTTTATCTAAGATTTTTTCTGAATTACAAGTTGTATAATTGAAGCTCAAACAAAAGATATTATTAGTCACTAATTTTCTATGGTCGATAAATTTGTAAATATATGCTGCTCAATGTTTTAATAATTCATTACTAAAATCGTCTTCGTTTGTTATAGAAAACAAATAGTCATTAAATTTATTTTCAAAATGCCTAAGCGATTTTTCTATTATTGATTTTAATTCACTTTTGTTTCCTAACAGCAATTTTTTGATATTAGCCATTCCTTCAATGAAATAATTATTTAATATTACCATTTCACCCATACCAAAATTTCTATCTAATATTCCTTGAAAATTTAAACATGAGCGTTCATGATAAGTTCTTAATATAGAAATTAAAGTTGTTTCCACATCTGATCATTTTGCATTTTTAAGATCTTCCAAATCTTTTATATTTTTTTCTTTAAATTTGGTGAAATTTCAGAGTAAATATAAAAATATAAAGAATTTTTCGTTCAATGAATTCAAGAACACTTTGGAATTTATCTGGTAGTTTCAATTTTTGGTTGGGAAGAGAAAAAATATCAAAAAGCGAAATGTATCTCCTTCTAAATATATATCATATAAGGTACTTATTAATTTTTCATCTTTATTAAAATATCTATCAACTATAAAATCATAAAAGTTTGATTTGAGACCAAGATTCAAATCAAATCCATTTCCTACTATAAAAATATAATTTTTTTGATCAATATTTTTCATATGTAAAATAAATACATTTTTTATAATGTATTAAATATTTTAAGATAATATTTATTATTTTTGCTCATTTTTGCAATACTATTCAAAATTTCCATAAATATAAAATATATTTATATATAATAATTTCATAAAACATAGAAGCCTCCCATGGCTTCTTTTTATTTGAAAGTTTTATGAAGATAAAAGTCCCATTATTATGTAGTGAGTGTAATTCAAGAAATTACCACATTAAAAAGGAAAAATCTAGTTCAAAAAGAATTGAATTGAGAAAATATTGTCCACATTGTAAAAAGGTGACTGTTCATAAAGAATCAAGGTAATATGGAAAAAGACAAAAAAAGAGAACAAAAACGTGCAGAAAAAGAAAAAAGAAAAGCAGAATTTGATGAATTAAACCATCAAAGAGCTTTAAAATATAAAAAATTACAAGATACAAAAAAAGCTGAAAAGCAAAATTATAAGAAAAAAGCTAAAAAACTAAAACTTGAATACAAAGATAATTTACGTAAAATTAAATCTGATAATTCTAGAGAATTAAAAACCATATTAGCTAATATAAAGACTTTAAATGGTTCAGGATTTGAAAATGAAGCAGATAAAATCAAAAAAGAAAATATAGCTAATTTAAAAAAGAAATTATCTGATCTTGAAATGGAATATAAAGAGAATTTATTTTCAATAAAAATGTATATGTTATATGAAATTGCTAAAAATCAAGTAACAGAAAAACAACAGAAAAAAGGAAAAATGAATGCTGATAAGAAATTAGCCTACCATATCTATCACAAAAAAATGAAAGTAATTGATAATATTTACAACCAGAAGGTTAATGAAATTTCAAAAGGACATCAAGACCAAATTGATGCATACAATAAAAAGAAAGCAGAATTTACTTCTCAAAATAAAAAGAATAAAAAATCCATTGAATATAAACAGAAATTGGATGAATTCCGTACTCAATATATAAAAATTAATCTTGATCGCGAATCAAAATTAATTGAAAACAAAATTATTTATAAAAATACATGTGCTCAAGCATTACATGAGAGAGATCTATCATATGATAATGAATTAGACACAGGTTTTAAATTTAGGAGATGATGATATGGAATTGGTAAAGAATTTCAAAGAATGTCATGGTCTACATATAAAAGAACATTTAAAGATTTCTGAATTGTAATCTTTGTAAGTCTCATTCTTGCAAGCATTTTTATGTTACTAGATTATATATTGACATTATTTTAAATAAAAAGGAGATATTATGGCACAAAACAACAGTCAATGATTTGCTATTACAGTTATAGGTGGTAAAGAAGATTCAATAATTGAATCTTTAAGAGAAAAGATATATAACTTCGGTTACAATGAATATGTAACTGACATAAAGGTATTCAAAACTAAAAAAATAACTGAGAATGTTTTTACAAAAACAGATCCAAAATTACCAAAAAATTTACATAATACAAAAACAATTACTTGGGAAACATTACCAAATGGTTCATACAAGAGAATAAAAACTAAAATTGTAAATAAGTTTCCAGGTTATGTGTTTATAAAAATGGAAAATTTAGATGAGAAACTTTTACATTCTATTTGATTCTGCATTCGAAATACAAATGGTGTACTAGGTTTTGTAGGTTCAAGTGGTAAGGGAGTTTTACCCATTCCAATTTCAATCTCTGAATATGAAAATATTGCTAATGAACCACAACAAAAACAAGAGCAATCTGAAGCTACTGAAAATGTAAATGTTCAAGTTAATGAACAAACAGACCAAGTTATTGATCCTGTAGTTGATAAACAACCTAAGAAGGTATATACATGCAATTATAAAGTTGGTAACACAGTAAAGATTAATTCTGGTTCATTTATTGGTGAATCAGGTGAAGTAAAAAATATTGATTTAGAAAAAGGTAAAGTTACTATCCAGATTGAGATTTTTGGACGTATAACAACTATTGAATTAAATTTAGATCAAGTGGAAATAGAATAAAATGAAAAAAGGTAATATAGTAGATTTCCTTGTTAATCAAATTAATGATGCTATAAATCATACTGTTGATGTTTTATGTGAGAATAACATTGATCGAAATAATATTAAAGTTATTGTTGATAAAAATGACAATATAGATTTTGGAGATTTTTCTACAAATTTCGTATTATCTCTAGGTCTTCCAAAAGAAAAATGTTCAGAATATGCTGATGATTTAGCAAGAACATTCACTAATAAAAAATATTTTAAAGAAGTAAAAGCTATAAAACCAGGTTTTATTAATTTTAGACTATCTAATTACCTTTTACATCAAGTATTGTTTGATATTATTAATAAAGGAAAAAAGTTTGGTATTGCTAAGAAATCTAAATTAAATTACAATATTGAGTTTGTTTCTGCTAATCCAACAGGTTTATTACATATTGGTCATGCAAGAAATGCAGCAATTGGAGACACTCTTGCACGAATTTGGGAAGCTAATGGTATTCGTGTAAATCGAGAATACTACATTAATAATGCAGGTAACCAAATGGAGTTATTAGCTCTAAGTGTATTAATTAGGTATAAACAACTTTTTAATTTAAAGATAGAACTACCTAAAGATTCATATCATGGTGAAGAAATAATTACCATTGCTAAAAAATTAAAAGAAGAATATGGTGATGCATTATTAAAAGTTAAATTTAATGATAAGGGTATTACTTCCGAATTCGCTAAAGAAAAGAATGTTATTAAATTGTTTGCTGAAAACTATTTATTATCAATAATTAAAACTACTTTAGAAAACTTCGGTGTTAGTTTTAATATTTGGTTTCCTGAAACTGAACTTTATAAAAATAATATGCTAAAAATAGCTTTGGAACTATTAAAAGGTCATATATATTCTAAAGATGGTGCAATTTGATTAAAAACAACAGAATGTGGTGATGATAAAGATCGTGTATTAATTAAGTCTGATGGAAGTAATACATATTTTGTACCAGATATTGCTTACCACAACATTAAATTATCGCGTGGATATGACAAAATATTTGATATATGAGGAGCAGACCACACAAGCTATGCTGAAAGAATGAAAATAGCTATGAAATTATTAGGTTGGGATAAAAGCAAACTAGAAATTTTAATTATGCAAATGGTTCGTTTGACTAAAAATGGTAAAGAATTCAAAATGTCAAAAAGAACTGGCAATTCATTAACATTAGAAGATTTAATTAATTCTATTGGTAAAGAATCAGCAAGATGATATCTTGTAAGTAAACCAATAACTAGTCATCTAGAAATTGATGTTGATAAGGTATCCAAAAAAGATAGTAACAATCCTTTATTTTATGTCCAATATGCTCATGCAAGGATAAATCACATTTTATGTAAAACTAAATATAAATTACCAACTAATTTTAATTTATTAACTTCTAAAATTGAACGTCAAATTATAATCGCCTTACATTCATATGTAACAACATTAAGAAAAATTGCTAGCTCATATGAAGTAAATATTTTGACAGTTTACCTATACAATTTGACAAAATTATTTCATTCATACTATGCTTCAAATAAGATTGTAGATTTAGATGAACCCGAATTGTCAAAACAAAGATATTGATTAGCTTATTGTATAAAAACAATTATTGCTAATGGTTTAGCACTATTAGATATCAAACCAGCTAACGAGATGTAAAATAGTAATTATCAATTAATTAATATATTGATTAATAAATGAATATTGTTCTGAATGAAAGATAGAGAATGATGGTAAAAATTGTGTGTTATAGATGTTTGATCAGCCACCTCAAAAAATACCTAATGTCTCATATTTATCATTGATTAGCATACTACCACTACTACCACCTGATAAAGTGAATGGATTATTATATGATGTACCTGATACATAATTATTTGATACATCTCTTAATCCATCATCTATATTATGATAATAATCATCAGTATTTTTTAGTAGCAAATTATCGAAATGGTAATAACCCCATCTTGTGCCGGCTACTCCTAGTCTTTCTTGCATTGGAAAACCAGCGCAATAAGCACTTGTTATTTGATTTTCAACTGTATTCTTAAATTTGTTTATATATCCATTTTCTTTATAGAATTTATTAATTTTATTTAATTTTGTTTTAAAATCAACTTCTGGATTTGAAAAAGTTACATCTAATATTGAAAAATCGATTGAATTTAACTTTTTGGTAGCTTCATCTTCATCATCTTTAGAAAATGTAAAATATTCATCAAGTATAGATATATCATCTTTCTCGAATTTAGTGTAATCATTTGTTGAAAATCATTCTCTTTTGTAATCAGAATATTGATAACTCAATATTGTAGCACTTTGATCTAAAAAAGCAGGCAAAGAAACATGTAAATTTGTAGCAACATAATAATGGTATGAGTTGATATCATCATCACATTTATTCAATATTCAACATGTTCCTCACATTTGATAAGATTTTTGGTCAGCAGCTATAAGATTTACTAATAATGAAAATGTACGGTCATGAATATAATCATAATAATTTTCATTTTTTTTATCACTATTATATGAACAGCTTATTGAAAATAATGGAACCGATACGCTAGATAAAGCTATTAGGTTAAATGATAATAATTTTAGTTGTTTAAATTTCATATTATTGCCTTTATTATATTTAGTAAATTAAATATATAGATATTTGTGCGCTATATTATTTTTGATTAATAATCTCGTTAGATGCTTCAGCTTTATTTGCACCTTTTGTAAAGTTTTTACGGTTGATTACATCTTTATTTTGAACATTCATTGTCAAATCTGGGAGAATCATTTCTTCATCTGATTTACCAACAAATTTTGTAGGTTCACCAAGACCCTCACAGATTGCATCACACAAGATTGTAGTCATTAGATATGTAGTTTTAATTGAAGATGTATTACATGGAATAATAAAATCGATTAAACTTGGATCAGCATTAGTATTTGCTAATGCAACTACAGCAATACCTAATTTTTTAGCCTCAACTACAGCATTATGTTCAACAATTGGGTCAAGAACAATAATAGCCTGTGGTAAACCCTTCATTGTTCTAATTCCGCCAAAGAATTTACCTAAACGTTCAGTTTCTTTAATTTTTTGCAATTGCTCTTTTTTTGAGTATTTTTTAATCTCAGCAGACAATTGAATCATAATCAATTTATTAAGTTTAATAATTGATTTATTGATTGTACGGAAGTTTGTTAATGTTCCACCTAATCATCTTTGATTTACGTAGAAACATTTTGCACGTTTAGCCTCTTCTTTAACATGATTTTTAATAATTTCACCACGTGTACCTACTAAAAGAACTCTTCCACCTTCTTTAGTTAAATCACATAAAAATTTATATGCTCGATCTAAGAATACTAAACATTTCAATAAGTCAATATTGTAATTCCAATTATTTCTTTTACCATAAATAAATGGTTTCATTTTTGGATTTCAGTATTTAACTTTTGAACCAATGTTAGCACCAGCTTCAATTAATTTATTTACAGAAACTAATTTTCTAATTTGAAACTCTTTATTAGCTTCAAAAAAGGCATTAACCTTATTTTCTATATTTTTCTTAGCATCAGCTTGTGAAAATTTTTGTGATGAATTTGCTTTATTTTTTATCTTTTTAGTTGAGTCTGTAGTTTTTTTACTATTTTTTTTCTTTTCAGACTTAACTGCTTTTTCAGTAGAATCTTCTTTTTCAACTACTGATTCATCTTTTTTATTTTTTAACATCAATTTTCCTTTCACTTATATTTAATCAATTCTCTTGACTAAAACATCATATCTTTAAAATATGTGCTGTATTATTATATTTAATATTTATAAATATTTAATTTTTATATTAAAATAGTATTATTTAATTTCTTGTTCAATGATCAATTTGTTAAAGAATGTAGCAAGATCATTTAAAAAGAACAAACTGTCTATTTGTGGTTTATCTTTTTTAGTATTTTTATCAACTGGCATATATACCACCTTATCAGGAACAACAAGTGCCATAAACAATGAATATAGGTATATTTCAAGAAATGGAAATTTACATGACTTCACTGTTTCTGAACTCTATAATGTTGGTGTAGTTAGATATAAGAACGATATTGAAAATGTAGTTGTAGATTCAAGTACTCAATATTCAGTTAACTCATGCCTTTATGATGATAATTCATTATCAAGACTAAGAATTACTTATCCTGAACAAGAAACAGAAGAAATTGTAGTTCCATATATTACAGTAACCGGCTCAGCAACTGGTGCAGAATACTTAGCTAATGTTTCAATTACATATACAATTGATATTTCAAATTGTGATGAAAACGCTTCATTAAAGAAGTTTTATTTAGATAGTTGATTAGACCACAAAAATAATCCTTCAGATACTGACACATGATCTAATCACATTAACTGTTTAGAACCAACAATAACTTATTCAATTAAAATAAGTGAAGAAACATTCAATTTTTTTAATAAAACTCAGCCACGCTATGGAAAAGATTATGCTGATGGACCTATTGAATTATCAGCAGATGATTATAATTCATATATCTCTGAACTAAAGATTAATGATAACACTCAAAGTGCTTTATCAACATATGCAAATGATTTATATTCTATTGTTGGTCAAGAGAACACATTGATGAGCGAATATTTGGCTAAAAAAGCAGGAATTGGTGAATTTAGAAACTTCATATCATTAAATATTGATAACTCAAGTGACAACATTTATTACAAAGTAATAAGATCTACTCCTAATGATACAGTTGATAAGTTAGTACATATTGATCCTAATAATGGAATAAATAAAACCCAGTGAAATAATTTTGATGATAAAGATTGCACATATGATATTTTAGACTACAAAGCAAATGGTAATTGAGGTATAAATCAAACTTTGAGATATAAACCAAATGCAATAGAAGAGAATTTTGATATCCATTACATTGAAAAGATCTTTTTATTGAACAAAGGTGATTGGACAGATAACCCAGGTGATTTTAAAAGGAAAATTACCAGTTTAATTGGTGACACACAATTACCAACTAATGATACAACTCGTCAGGAATGATGAGACTCTAAGAAAACATCATTAGAGAGATTATTAAAAGATGAAAAAGATAATAATGAACAAGTATATTGTAAAGATGATAGAGTTACAATTAATTGAACAAATTCTCAAGGGGTTCCTAGTGCGTGATCAATTTCTAATTGAACTGCACATTTTACGGTAGTTAATCCAGAATTTTTAAACAAAAACAACCTACATACTTTAGACCCTTCTATTTACAATCAAGAAGAATCTTATAAACAATATGTTAAAAATAACCCAGGAATAACAGACCAGAAAATGTTATTTATTGGTTGAATGAATAGTTTAGATTTTCCAAATTTTCAAAAATGATTTGAATCAGTTTATAAAAATGAAAACTATAAAAATCATTTCATTATTCCTGGTGGTGCTAGTCCATATTTAATTATTGGCAGTGGAATCACTCCCGATTTTATTTATCCAATAGTATCAATAGAAAGATCAACACCAAACCCAAAAAATGAATGTATTTTTTATGTAAACATTGCTGGTTATGGAAGAATATATGATTCATTTAGAAATAATGTAAATGAAAATTACATTGTTGGTAAATTTACTTCAAACAATAAAAAAACACAGAAAACAATTTTGGATGAAATTAATCAATATGCTGATAAAGTAATGATTTATCCTAAAGGAGTTCAAGCAGCTTATTTAGCTACTGATACAAATAATGTATTAAATGCAAGCTCATTTAGAATTTCATATATTCCTAAGTTTATTAATGCAATTAACTTGACTTCTGTAAGTTTGACCTTATTTATTATTCTATTAAGTCTAGTCATTTGTGCAATTGTAATCCATCGTTATATTACTAACCAACAATCAATATTAGGAATAATGAGAGCTAATGGCTTTTCATCAAAACAAATAGCTACATCAATGCTACCTTTTGCCTTGTTACCTGTAGTTGTTGGAACAATAGCTGGGGTAATTGTTGGTACATTATTACAATTTATAACCTTAACATTGTTTTCCAATTATTGGATGCTGCCAACGCAACTATTGGGGTTTGATTGGTTAGGCTTCATCATAATTTTTGTAATAGCTTTAGCAATTTTTATTTCAACTGTTTATTTTACTTCATTATATGTACTACGAAAGAATACAGTTGATTTAATGAAGAATGATAGTCAAAATAACCCTAACTTAGCTTCAAGATCAATGAAAAGGGTGTTTGGTAAATTTGGTATCATGACTAAATTTAGGACAGCAGTAGCATTCGGTTCAATGTGAAAATTATTTGTCCTTGTAGTAATGACAACATTATCATTATCAACACTTGTATTTACTTTTTCAATTAAAGGTAAATTTGCTAATGTAACAGCATTAACAAATCAAAGTCGTGGTTATAATTATGCAGTTGATTTAATTACACCAACAACTCAAGGTGGTCAATATATTGGAATTAATTACGGTAAAATTGGCAATGCAAATAGTTCATTTGGTTTTGCTGGATTAAGTGGGTTCAATCAAGCTGGTAATGATTTAAGAGATGTTAACTATGTTCAATCTTTATATTTTGGGGAACCAGAAGAAAATATAACAATTACTACACCAACACTTCCAATTACTGTTAAGTACTTAAATCTTCCAGGAATTACATATTCAATAGATAGTGATTATGAATATGAAAAGGGATATATGCCAAAAATATATGATTCAAAAAGCAAACAAGAACATAATTTAAATTTTTTCTTAAATAAAAAATATTATTTTTCTTCAATCTTATTTAATTATTTCAATATTAATACCAATCCAGGAGCTGATACAGCTGGTGTAAATTCATATTTTAATAAATATCTTGATTCATTAAAATCAGGTCCAACTGATGCACTTCTTTCAAACTTATATTTACCATTCATGGGGGATTCATTCGGCCAACAAACAGATATTTTTTATTTAAAAGATCGTATGTTATCTAATAGTACTTTAAATTATATTGTTGGTATGAAAGGTATTGCTGAATCAAATCCATGAGATATTGCTTCTTCACTAATGCCAGATAATAATAAAAAACTTCTTGAGAAAGCTAACAGAGATTTTGTAAATTACATAGGTAATGCAATTAACTATAAAGATAATGAATCAGATATAGTTTATAAAGAATTACATGATTTATTTGTTAAAGATACCCAGGATGAAGAATTAACACTTTATAAAAAATTTATAATTCCATCTCAAAATATTGATAGTCAATACATCATCAATAGAACTTTAGCAGTCGGTGATCATAAAACAGATCAATCAAAAGAAGGTACATATAATGTCGCTATAAGGCCTTCGTTCTTAAATTTATTATCTACAGCATATGCATTTGTTGATACTGCAAAAAAAGATTATTATCTAACATATAACACAATTCCATTACTTCCAGAAGATGAAACATACACTTGAATTAATGGTAGTGTAATATCTGATAATTCCTCAGTAAAAATTTTGGGTATAAAAACTGGTAAACATGCTTCAAAATATATTAACTTATATGACAAAAATAAAAAGAATTTAAATGATGGAAATAATAGTTTGATAAGGTATACACAAGCAGATTTTGAATCTAATTATCGTTTAAATAGCTCATGAAATTATAATTTTGATAAACCTTTCCCAATTATTGTTAATGCCTATGCTGCTCATAAACATAAATTGAAAGTGGGTAGTGAGATTTCATTTACTATTAATAACAGAGCAGATCGTTATTTAGATGAGATTAATCCAAATGCATCTAAAAAGCATATTGCTAACTTCATTGTTAAAGGTATATGTACAACCTATGAAGGTGAAGAATACTATATTGATCAAGATGTAGCAAATTTATTGTTAGGTTTAAAAACTCATTTATGAGATAATGAAACTGATAATGGTCAATATATTCAATCAAAATATGAACCTAATGCATATTATGGATATGAATATAAATCAATGTGAGACCCTTTAAGGGGTGGATTTGATTCTACTATACCAACAGCCGCTAAAGGTATTAGTGTAGAGGGTGGCGATGACATGTTAATTAATTTATCTAATTATGAGCAAAATATGATCAATAGTGGATATAATTTGACACCTTATGGATTTAATGGTGTATTTACTAAATCGCAAAATGGTGGTCCTATATTAACAAAAGGAGTAATTTTATATTCAATTACAGGACTATATCCTGGTAATGACAAAATTACATCAGATGTTACAACTAATATGCTTAAGTATGGTGCTAATTTAGAAATACTACGCCGTGTAACATTGAATGGTGATGAGACCACAGAATTAGGAAAAGGAATTTCAACTGCTTACAATGCATGAGTTAGTGAACCTAATTTAAATGAAAGGGAACAAAAACATTTAGAGTTAGAAAAATTTGCTGAACAAGCAAGAGAATTTATCCGTAGTTACTTTGGTGATCAGACTTACACCCTTGTTGTTGCTAATGTTTCAGATGCTTTCTCATCACAGTTAATTTATGATAATTTATCTAAAACTATCAGCAACATAACATATGTGGTTATTGCAATAGTTTCATTAATGGTTATTATCATTGTAGCTTTGATTACTAACATGATTATTGACGATTCAAAACGTTTAGCTTCATTATTAAAAGCACTTGGATATACTGATGTTGAAAATGCAAAATCATTCCTATCAATTTATGCACCAGTAATAATTTTTAGTTTAATCATTGCCTCATTATTGTCATGAGGCTTACTAAATTTATATAATTCGTTAATTTTTAAAGGTGTAGGTATATGACTAAATGCACAAATTAAATGATATGATTATTTAATTTCTACTGGAATAGTTGCTATAATTTTTGGAATATCTGGATTAAATTCAATCTTATCATTAAAACGAGAGTCATTAGTTAATTCAATTAAATAAGAAAGTAGATTATGAAAATAAGAAATTCAAAACAAATGGAAAATATCAAAAGTAAGAATGTTATTCTTACTAAAAAAATAGATGATTTAAAACAAGAGCTAGCAAAATTAGTTGATGTGTTTAATAAAATTGAAGTTGTAAGTCATAAAACTTTTTTAGACAAGAAAAAATTAATTAAATCAATTTCTTCTATTAATTCTAGTTTGAATTTTTACCAGGCAAAATTAACTAAAAATAAATATGCAACATTTGAATATAGTTTGCTAAACGAAGAAACTAATGAGATAAATGCAAATCGACTTTACAAGTTTATCTGCTATATCGAATCTTTTAATACTAATAAAAAAATCTTTCCATATAAACTTTCTTTTATTCATAAATTAAATAGATATACATCAAAACAATATGTTTATACTAATAAACTTTGCTGATTAAGAGATATATATTTAAGAACAAAGATATTGAAACATGAATCTGTTTATTTTATAAAAAAGAGGATTGAGAAACTTAATAAAAAATTAAAGAATTATGAAAATGAGATTGAAAATTTGAAAGCTTCATTTGCTGCCCGTTATCATGCAAAATTAGTTGAAAAATTAGCAAAAACTAAAAAGGATATTAAATATGCAAATGATCAAAGAGAACTTGCTATTAAAAAAGCAGCTAAGAAAAAAGAATCAACTAAAAGAATTAAATTATTACACTCAGAATATTTGCAAATAAAAAATAAATGTAGATTAGATATTAGAAACAATAAACAAGCTTATAAAGAGAATAAGATTGATAAAAATACATATTCCATTAACAAATCTGCAATTCTTGATAAATATTATGAACAAAAAGATAATATTGATCTTCAAATATATACGCTTAAGGAAGAATATAAAAATTTTTCTCAATTTGATTCATCTAATCTAGCTATTAAATTAAAAAATGTTGTTAAATACTATAGCAATAAAGTTCTTGCTAATAAAGTCTTAAGCAATGTAAATCTGGAAATCAATAAAGGTGAATTTGTTGTAATTTTGGGTCCAAGCGGAAGCGGTAAGACAACATTATTGAATATTATTTCTGGTATGGATAATGCAACTTATGGTGATACAATAATTGCTGGCGAAAATCTAATTGATTACAATCAAAGCATGTTAACTACATTTAGAAGAAATAATATAGGCTATGTTTTCCAACAATATGGATTGTTACCAAATTTAACTGTCAAAGAAAATATACAAATAGGCCAAAACTTACAACATAATCGTTCAAGATTAATTCCAATCGATGAAATTTTAAAATCAGTCGGTTTGGAAGCGCAAGCAAACAAATATCCAAATGAATTGTCTGGGGGTCAGCAACAGAGGGTGTCAATTGCTCGTAGTATTGCTAAAAACCCAAATATTTTATTCGGTGATGAACCAACAGGTGCTATTGACCAACAAACATCAAAAAATATAATGAATTTATTTGTTGATATTAATAAGAAATATAAAACAACAATTGTTATTGTAACTCATAATCCAATTTTAGCCGAATTAGCAACAAAGGTAGTTTACGTTTCCGACGGTACAGTTTCAAATATTAAATACAATTCTAATCCAAAAACTGTTGAGGAAATAAATTGGATAAATAATGGTTAAATTAATTTAACAAAAAGTATTTAGCAATAGATGTTTTTAATATTTGATTTGCAATTATTAAATCTCAAATGCAATTGCTAGCGCTTTATCACCAGTATGAGCAAGAACAACATTAGGTATCTTGTCATAAATTATTTCACATGTAGAAGGTACTGTTTTTTTAATATGTTTTATAAGCTCTATAACTTCAGGTTCATTTTCATTTGATGAGCCAAATAATATACATATTTTTTTTAGTTTATCTAAAGAAAAACCTGAGATTCTTTTATTGTATTCATCAACTACTAAATCGAATCCTTTTGATAAATCTTTAGATGTTTTAAAGAATTTTAGACCATTTTTGTCACATGTGATGACAATTTTTAATTTCAACATTTTAATTAGTAGAGATTTAAAGTTTGAAACCCTACCACCTCTAGCAAGTTGAGTTATATCAGAAACAAATAAAACAGATGCAAATGAATTTGCAGCTTTTGTTTCTATATATTCTTTAAATGATTTAGGATTTAAAGTATTATTTTTAACCATTTCTTGCAATTCCATAATGGTTCATCTAACTGGATAAATAACTTCTTTATTTTCAGCACCAATTATAAGTTTGTCATATTCATTTGCAATCATTTCTCATGTGTTAGCACTTCCTGAAAGATATTTTGGAATTGGTAATACATAAATTTCATCATACTTATCATTAATTTTTTCAACTAAATTCATAATATCACCAGCAACTACCCCTGCTGTTGTTACAACAGAATCTTTTTGATTTAAGTACTTTGCCACATCTTTAATAGTAATATCTACACCATCATGGTAAGATTTTGCTTCATTAGTTTTTTTATTTACTACATTTATTGTAAGTGGTAAAACATAAACATCTTTAAATTCATTATTTTTAATGTTGCCTAATGTGTCGACAATGAATGCTATTTTTTTCATAATCTTTATAACATCAATCATTATATAATATTGCATATTATATGCTCGCTGTATTCTATAACCAAAAATTATTAGATAATACTCTAATTGTTGTCATAAATAATGATGAAATTATTAATCAAGATAAAGGTAAAAATTTTGTTGTTGGTTATTCTAAAGATAACAATGTTAGTTTTATCAATATATTTAATTTTAACACATATATGAAATTAAATGATGGTTATTTAAAATTTGATAAAAAATTATGTGAAACTATTAAGAAGATAACTAAAATTGATTTATCAAATTTTATTGATAAAAATGATTTTGTTGTTGGACAGATTAACGAATGTGAAAAAATAAAGGGTTCACATTTACATAAATGCATGGTAAATATCGGTAACGAAATATTACAAATAGTTTGTGGTGCAAAAAATGTAAAGAAGGGTATTAAAGTTGTTGTTGCATTAGATGGTTCAATAATGCCATATGGCAAAATAATAAAACCAAGTCAACTTTTACAAACTAAATCTAATGGAATGATATGTAGTAAAAAGGAATTAAATTTACATAGCACAAAATTTAATGATGAAGGGATAATTGAATTGTCTTCTAAATATAATTTAGGTGATAAATTTGATGAGGTATTTAATAATTAAAATATATGCCATTTACAAAGCAAATTGATAAAGATTTTTATATTAAGGATAATCGTATTTATTTATCTGATGAATACTTCAACAAAAATAAAAAGTATTTTAAAAAGATAACAGGCTCACGTTTTGCAGCAATTTTGAATTTTAATCAATATACTTCACCTGTTAAAGCATGGTGCACTATTGTAAATATTTATAAAGATGAAATGGACCCTACTTTAGCTAAAGTAGGTACAATAATAGAACCTAAAATTAGAGAATATGCAACCAAGGTTACAAATATTAAGTTTAAAGATTATAACCCTAGTGAAGTTAACTGAAATGTTTTTAATGATGAAATATTTGGTGGTATACCAGATGGTGAGCCAATTGATGAAGATGGTAAGTTTGCTTATGATAAAGGTTTTCCTATGCTTGAAATAAAAACTTCAAGTGAAGATAAGTTAGCATATGAAAAAATTAATGGGGTTTTTAGAATTAAAAAAGATGAGAAAGGTTGGCCAACTATTAAAGAATCTGGTGAAAAGAAAAAATCATGATTTGTAAATGGTCAATTAAAAGTACCAAATGAATATTGTTTTCAATTACTTTTATATTTATATTTGCGTAATGTTAATGAAGGAATATTCGCTATTGCTTTTTTGAAACCCGAAGATTATGTTTATCCGGAAAGATTTGATGCTATGGAGCACGATATTTATTTTGCTAAATTAAATATTAATGATTTTGCTAATTTCCAAAATATTATTGAATATGCAAGAAATTGGTACAAATTATATGTTATGGATAAGCATTATTCAATGCTATTAGAAGAAAATGATAAAAAGTGATTATCAGAGGAATTGGGTATCAATGTCATCTAAAGTTTCTAAGATTATTTATTTAAAATATGGCGAATTAACTCTTAAAGGTAAAAATCGTATAGATTTTATTAATTGCTTATACAAAAATGTTTTAAGTGCATTGAAACAATTTAAATGCATTAAAGTTTTGAAAAAATTTGATTCAATGGAAATAATATGCAACAAAAGTAATTATCCAAAGATAATAGATATTGTAAAAAGAATACCTGGTATTTTTCAAATAATTGAAGCGTTTGTGATCAGCGGTAACCAAGTAAAACAAGTTGAGAAAAGTATTATTAATTTATTAAAAACAAAGCAATTTCAAACATTTAAAATTGCAACTAAAAGGTGTGATAAAAGATTTCCAATAAATTCGATGGAATATTCAAAATTAATAGGTAGTATTGTTCTTGCAAATATTAAAAATAAGAAAGTTATTATGGACAATCCAGATTTAACTGTTAATATTGAAATTCATAGTGATAACATTATTTTATTTTTTGAAAGAATAGAAGGAGCCGGCGGTTTTCCTATTGGTATTAATGGTAAAGCTCTATCATTAATTTCTGGTGGTATTGATTCACCAGTAGCATCAAGTTTAGTAATGAAAAAAGGTATTCATGTTGATTTTATTACATTTATTACTCCACCACATACATCAGATGCAGCATTAAAAAAAGTTAAAGATTTAATCAAAGTAGTAACATTAGATCAAAAACTTGAAAAACCAAAAATTTTTATAGTTAATTTCACAATGATTCAGCATGAACTCTCTCACATAAGTAATAAGTCTTATCAAATAACTTTGATGCGACGCTATTTCTTTAGAATAGCTAATTATTTGAAAAATAAATATGGTTATGATGCAATTGTTACAGGGGAGTCATTAGGACAGGTTGCTAGCCAAACATTAAAGAGCATGGAAACAATTGAAAATGTTCTTGACAATAAGACAATTATTTTAAGACCATTGCTTTCATATGACAAGATAGAAATTATTAAACTTGCAAAAAACTTAGGAACATATGATATTTCAATTTTGCCTTATGCTGATTGTTGCTCATTATTCGTTCCTAAATCGCCAGCCACAAAACCTAATATTGAAACAGCTAAAAAATTAGAATCAGAGTTAGCACTAATTGATAATATTTTTGATGATACTATAGCTAAATATATTAAAATAATAGATTAAACTATGAATTACATAGAGAAACAAATTATCAAAAAAATTAGTGAATATAAAAAGATCTCATTGTTTTTTCATGAGATTCCTGATTTTGATGCTTTAGGTTCTTGCTTCGCTTTAAAATTGTATCTAAAAGATAAATTTCCTGATAAGCAAATTGAAATAATTGGTCTTGATATTTTAAGTAATAATTTTTCAAAAAATTTATTTATTTTTGAACCGAAACATATTCCAAATGAATATTTAAAAAATTCGTTAGGTATTATTTTAGATACTGCAAACTCTGCGAGAGTGTGGTCACATAGACAGGTTAATTGCAAAGAACTAATTAGAATTGATCATCATCCATTAGTTGAATCATTTTGTGACATTGAATTTATCGATGAAAAGGCATCTTCGACATGTGAATTGGTTGGTATGTTAATGCTTAATTGAGATGAAACATATGTAAGTGCACTAGTTGCATTATATTTATATGCAGGTATTTTAACTGATACTGGAAGATTTTTATATTCAACAACAAGACCAGAAACTTTTGCACTATGTTCTAAATTGATTGAAAAAAAATTTGATAGAGATATTATTTATAAAAGTGTTTATTTAAAGTCATTAAAACAATCAAAATTTGAATCTTATGTAGTAAGTAGAATTCAAATAAATAAAGATTTGAAATTTGGATATGCAGTAATTCCACGCAATACATTTAATAAATTTGACATTGATTTAAGATTAAGTATGGTTCATGTTTTTAACAACATTAGTGAATTAGAAGTTTGGATGACTGTTTATTATGATGACACAATAAATAAGTGAAGAGGTTCATTACGTAGTCGCAATTTACCAATAAATGTTATTGCAGAAAAATATTCAGGCGGTGGACATGTTCATGCTGCAGGTTTTACATTAGAACATAAATCTGATTACAAACGATTAATAGCGGATCTATCAAAATATATTATTAGTAAGCAAAAGGAAAAGACTAACGAAGATGAGTAATAAAGAATATATGATTTTAATCATAATAATTTCATTATTAGGATTAGTTCTCCTAATTCAACTTGTATTTCTTTTCCGTAATGGGATAGCAGGTTATATTAAAAATAGAAATCATTCAAAAAATAAAAGGCACAAAAAAACCATTGAACAAGTTGATATTTTTATTAATAATATTGCTACTTCATTAGCCAAGCTTTCATATGATAAAATTGGTGGTATTATCATCATTGAGAATAGAGATAATTTAGACAAATATATTAATTTAGGTACCAAGGTTAAATCAGATTTTCTTCCAGAATTTATAACAAATGTTTTTTATAATCATAAGTCTCCATTGCATGATGGTGCTATGATTGTTCGTGATTTAAAGATTTGTAGCTTATCAAGCTATTTGCCAGTAACAAGAAGAATGGTTTCAGTAGAGTATGGTTCTCGTCATCGTGCTGCATTTGGTATTTGTGAATCTTTTGATTGTTTAGCATTCGTAGTTAGTGAAACTAGTGGTAATATTACTTTTGTATACAAGAATATTATTAAAAGATTACCAGCAGACCCAATTCAATTAATGGCAGAATTAACAGAGATTTTTAGAAGATATTGGCTATATAATAAATTCGTTAGAAAAATTAGTTAAATTTAAAAGAGATAAATTTTATTGAAAAACCCATTCCAATAAATTTTTTTTCATATTCAGTTAACAAACCATTTATTTTTTTAGATCTATATAAATTTTTAGTGTGTTTAATGATATCAATATCTTTACGTGCTCTAATAATTTCTAGTGAATAGTTGTATAAGTTATCATTATCTGTTTTGAATTCAACAATACCATTTTTTGATAGTATTTTTTTATAGATGTTTAAATAATTATTAGATGTTAATCTTCTTTTAGCATGGCGTTTTTTTGGCCAAGGATCTGAAAAATTTAAAAATATTTTGTTAAAAAAATTATTTGGGAAATAATCGTGTATTTGTTTTATATCAATTGCTAAGAAACTGATATTTGTTAGTGGCTCAATTGTTTTGTTCAATTTATTTATAGCTTTTCAAATAACGGTCGGAAATTTATCTAGTCCAAAAAAATTTATATTTGGGTTATTTTGTGCCATTTTAATAATGAAATCACCTTTACCCATACCAATATCAAGATAATTTAATTTATTTTTTTTAGGTAGTTCTTTAAAATAGTATTTAGAACTTTTTACAAGCTCTAAATCATTTTTAATTTTTCTTAGTCTTCCCATTTTCAGTATTTGAATCAAAGAAATCTAATGAGTTCTCAAATTCATCTATATTAACTTCTTTATCAATAATTGGTAATTCTTTAATTGATTTAATTCCAAATAGATCGAAAAATTTATTAGTTATTTCATACAAATATGGTTTTCCTGGAGTATTTGCTCTACCAGTGCATTTAATTAAATCTAATTTTACTAGTTTTTCTAATGCATTAAGTGCATTATGACCTCTAATTTTTTCTACATATGATGATGGGCAAGGTTGGTTATAAGCAACAATAGCTAGAGTTTCAAGCAATGATTGAGTAAGAGGATTTTTATTTTTTGTATCGTAGACCAATGAAAGTTCATCATGATTTTGTTTTTTAGTTAATAAACGAAATGTATCACCATATTGTTCAATGGTAATTCCACGGTTAGCATTTTGATCGTATTCTTTTTTCATTTCTTTTAATATCTTATGGATATCATTAGAAGGTAATTTAATTACCTTTTTGATTTCATTAATTGTAGTACCGTCATTACCTTTAATGTAAAGCAAACTTTCAATTATTGATTTTGTATTGTTACTCATATTACTCCTTTAAAACAGATATACAAATTTCATTATTTCCTTGATTTTGTGAAATAGTAATTTTACCATATCTTACTAAATCTAAAATCGCTAAAAATGTCGTTACAATAAATTGTTGTGTAATTTTTATTGGGTCAATCTTTGATAAATATTCACTAAAACTGATAGTTTTGGATTTGTATTTCTTTAAAAACTCTCATAATTCTTCTTCTATATCTTGAATAGATAATTCTTGCACAAGAATTTTTCTTTGAACAAGAGTTGACATTTTATATTTGCCAATAGCATCAATTAAAGCTTTTGAAATTTTATTAAGTTCAATTTTATTAGGTAAAACTTCTTCAATTAAATCATTAGGTTCATAAGCTTTAACATCATTAGTTTGTTTATCTAACATTTGTTTTCTTAATTCATGTTTAGTTTGCAAATGACTAACAACCTCTTTATATTTTCGATATTGAATAATTCTTTGAATAAATTTATCACGTTCATATTCGAAAGAGCTATCATCTACTATTCCATTTTCACTAGGGATTAATTTCTTTGATTTTAATGAAATTAAATAAGCGCTCATTTCAAGATATTCACTAGCTAACTCAATATTGATAGTGTTAATTTGTGATTTTATATATTCAAGGAATTGGCTTGCTAGTGTAGCAATATCAAGATTCAAAATATCCATTTTCTTTTCACGAATTAAAGTATCAAGTAAATCTAATGGACCTTCAAAATCTTTTAATTTAAGATTTAAATCATTATTATCCATGGTTTATTCTCTTGTAATAGTTAATAATAAACTCATCATGTTCTACTTGTTTATATTTTTTAAATTCTAGTAAATCAAAATGCATAAATACATTACAGTTGTATGATTTTTTTAATGTAGAGATAATAAGTTCATCAGCATAAGGATAGAATAATTTGTAGATTGTTTTACCACCAATTATGAATACATTTTTATCTTTAGCAAAATAAATTACTTCTTTAAAATCATTAAAAACTTTTACACCCTCAGGTGCAATAAAATTTTTATCAAGTGTAACAACAATATTTTGTCTATTTGGTAATGGTTTAGAACCTCATGACGCAAAAGTTTTCTCACCACAAACAACAATATTGTTCAAAGTTGTAGAACGGAAGTGATTCATTTCGTCCTTTATTGATCATGGTAGATTGTTATCAATACCTATACCATGATTTATATCTTCACATCAAATCATTTTAATCATATTAAACTGCCACCTCAGCTTTAATTGATGGTTCAGGATCATAATCAACAATTTCAAAATCATCAATTTCAAGATCCTCAATTTTTTCAGGAATCCTTTTAATTATTAATTTAGGTAATTTTTTAGGAGTACGTTGTAATTGTGTTTTAACTTGTTTAACATGATTTATATAAATATGTAAGTCACCAAATGTATGAACAAATTTACCTGGTTTTAAACCAGTATATTTAGCAATGATATATGTTAATAGTGAATATGAGGCAATATTAAATGGTACACCTAGAAATACATCTGCAGATCTTTGATATAGTTGACAAGATAATTTACCATCTTGCACATAGAATTGGAATAGTGAATGGCATGGAGGCAAAGCCATTTTGCTTACATCATTAGGATTTCATGCACTAACAATTAATCTTCTTGAATCCGGATTAGTTTTAATTTCATTAATAACTCATTTTAATTGATCACAACCATTAAAATTGCGCCATTGTTTACCATATACAGGACCTAGATTACCATATTTTTTAGCAAATTCTTGATCTTCCTTAATTTTTTTAGCAAATTCTTGTAAAGTTTCACCTTGGTAATTTGGTGATTTTTTGTAAATATCATATGGTCAATCATTTCAAATGTTGCAATTATTATCGACTAAATATTTAATATTAGTGTCACCCTTTATAAATCATAAAAGTTCAGCAATGATTGCTTTATAATTTACTTTTTTTGTAGTTAGAAGTGGGAAATATTCAGAAATATCATATGAAGTTTGATATCCAAATGTTGAAATAGTATCAATACCTGTACGATTATGCTTTAATTTGCCATTTGCAAGTATGTATTGTAATAATGTTAGATATTGTTTCATTAATAACGAGTTCCTTTTGCCGGTTCATCTTTTCGTTCAAATACATGTGGATGTTTTGTATTGTCATTAATTAAATTAAACATTCTCATATATTCATTAAAAATAATATCATGGGCTTGAGTTACGGTAAAATTAATGTTAATATTTGCATATTCTTGAGGTTTAATTTGTTTCATAAAACTAACATAAGCTATTTTGCTTTTATTTTTATATCCATATTTTTTAGATTTTTCATTTGTATCAATTAATCCTGCAATAGCGATAGGAATAATTGGGACTAATGAATTATATGCAATTCTAAAACTCCCACTATGAAAATTCATAACTGTTTTAGGGTCATAATTTCTTGTACCCTCAGGAAAAATGATGATAGAACGTTTATCAGTTTTAAAATTTATTTCATTCTTGAACACAAGGAGTGTACTGTGAAAATTGTTTCGGTTAATAAATATTGTGTCAATAAGTTTTAATGGATATGCGAAGAATGAATGGTTAGATAAATCTTGTTTTGCAACAAATCGGAAATATGGGATTTTTGCATTTTCATATAAAATCTTGAAAAGAACAACAGGATCCATATCTGATTTATGGTTGGCAACATAAAAAGCAGGTATATTTGGAAGATTAAAAGCGCCTTGTGACTGAATCTTATATCTTTTGATAAAAATAAATTTCTTAGCGATTTTATAAATTGTTCGATATCGAATTTCAATTGGCATTGATTCAGGGTTGACTAAATATTTTTTACATTTACCCTTAGTTAAATTTACACTTATTATGAGAGCTAAAAAAACTCATGGAACCGCAATAAATCAACCAATAACTCTGAAGAACTTGCTCATATAAATACATTTTAATAATATTTTATTATTAATGATTATATTTGTTCATTATTTTATCAAAATCAACATTATTGACAAAATCATCGATAATTTTAATTACATTATTAGTAGATAAATTTATTTTTTCTAATTCATCATTAGTGAATTTGCTAAGCACATAATTAATAACTTGACTTTTATCATTTGGTTTGCCAATACCAACACGCACACGTTTAATATCTTCTGTACCAAGTAATTCAATGATATTTTTAATGCCATTGTGACCACCGCTACTACCTTTTAATCTAATACGGATATTACCTAAATCCGTATCCAAATCATCAGCAATAATTAAAATATCTTTGAAATCTATTTTGTAAAAGTTAACAATTTGTTGAACAAATTGTCCAGACAAATTCATATATGTGTATGGTTTAGCAATAATAAATGGTTCACCATTTTTATTATTAATTTTCTTAAATCAACCATTGAATTTATTTTCATTAAGAAACATATCATTCTTTTTAAGTCATGCATCAATAACCATAAAACCAACATTATGTCTGGTATTATCATATTGATTTGAAAAATTTCCTAACCCAACTACTAATTTCATTAAATTTCTTTATTTTGATTTTTAGTTTTCTTTGCTTTGGAAATGTAATAGTAAGCAATATATGCAATACATCCCAAATAAACTAAAATCATTTCTAATAAGATAAACAAGGCACCAAAGGTTAAAGTAATGTTATTATTTCTAATTAACCACATCCATGAAATATAAAACTCTGAGCTAGAAGTATATTTTGGCTTGCAAGATATCCCTAATATCAACATGATTAAAATTACAATGAATAGTGAAATTAAAATTTTTGGGGCATAACTCAAAGAAACTTTATTATGTAAAACTAGATTGCCAATAAATTGAGCAATATATAATGCAAATCACAAGCAATCAAAAGCAATAACAATAATAGCAAAAGTTGATAAATTTGAAATAGGTTTCGCAGATATTGTTTGTTGCCAAAATCCAAGTCATCAACTTGAATTATCTTTAGTAGATGCACCAAATAAAGCGATGACTGTTAATAAATAAAGTATTGCTCCAATTATTACATTAGCATATGTAAATTTTGTAAAAATTTGACAAATTTTTATTTTCTTCACGGTATCAGCATTAACAATACCACCACCATTTGAATGTTCTATGCGAGTAGTTTTTATGATTCTTGTATTATTCACTTTAGTTGTATTAGGCATAATTATTTAGGTTTCTTGTTTTTATCTTGTTCTTTCAAACTATTAATTTTATTACCGTAGTGAGCATCAATAAATAATTGTTTTAATTCATTTACACGAGGTAAACGAGGGTTTGCACCTGTGCATTGATCATCAAAAGCTTCAATTGACATTTTATCAAGAATCTTCTCAAAGTCAGCATCATTAACACCATATTCCTTTGTTGACTTTCAAAGTTTTACAGATGCAAATAGTTTTTGAACTTCTTTAATTAGATTATCAATCTTTTGTGTTTGATCTTTACCCTTTATACCTAATTCATCAGCAATTTCACAATATTTTTCTCTTACATCATTGTATTTAAATTGAGGTCAATACATTTGTTTTTCATTTTCAAATTTTGCTACATTATATCGCATTACATATGGTAGATATATTGCATTAGCAGCTCCATGCATTACACCAAAATGTCCACCAATTTTGTGTGACAATGAGTGAACTACACCAAGATAGGCATTACCAAATGCAATACCAGCAATAGTTGCAGCATGGGCAATAGCTTCTCTTGCCTCTTTATCTGTAGTTCCATGTTCATAAGCACGTTTTAAATATTTAAAAATTAACTTAATACCTTGAATTGAATATGGTCTTGTAAATTCGGTAGCAAGAATAGATACATATGACTCAAAGCAATGACTTAATGCATCGGCAGCTGTTACAGCTGTCATTCTTGGAGGCAATGACATCATAAATTGTGCATCAATAATTGCAATATTTGGTACAAGAGCATAGTCAGCTAATGAGTATTTAATATGTGTTTTTTCATCGGTAATAATAGCAAATGGTGTTACTTCAGATCCAGTACCGGCAGTTGTTGGAATGCAAACTAGTTGTACTTTTTTTGGTGTTGGGAATTTAACAATACGTTTACGAATATCTATAAATCTTATTGCTAAATCTGAAAATTTAACATTTGGATATTCATTGTAGAATCACATCATTTTAGCAGCATCAAGTGAACTTCCGCCACCAAAAGCAATTATTGCTTCTGGTTTAAATTCTGAAATTTCTTTTGCACCTTTATATGTTGTAGCACATGATGGGTTTGGTTCAACATTGGTAAATGTTTTTACTTTCATTCCAAATTTCTCAAGAATATGAGTAATTTTTTGGCCAAACATTCCCCAAATAAAATTATCAGAAACGATAAATACTTTTTTAACACCATCATCTCTTAGATCTTTTAAACCTTCTTCAATACATCCATACTTAAAATATACCTTGCTTGGTATACGCATTCATAACATATTTTCTCTTCTCATAGCTACCTGCTTTACATCTAATAAATTTTCTGGTCCAATATTTTGACTTGTTGCATTACCACCGACTGAACCACATCCGATAGTAAATGTAGGTAATAGTTTAAAGTTATAAAAATCACCAACACCACCTAATGATGAAGGAGAGTTAATTATTAATCTTCCAGTATTAGAGTTATTACTAAATTTAACAACTTTATCAGCACCCACTAACTCATCACAAAATAAAGATGAAGTGTGTCCAGGACCAAGTTTTAACAATTCTTTTTGAATCCTTAAAGCATCATCAAAATTTTTAGCTTTATATAAGGAAACAAAATCTGATAGTTTTTCATGAGATAATGGGTTTTTAGCTGTACAATCATTTGTTACTACAACTAACATCTTAGCTCATTTAGGAACTTTAATATCAAAAAGTTTTCCTAAGTTCTGTGCATTTTGACCAACCATTGCTGGATTTAAAATATGTGCACCATTTTTAGTCAAAAACATTTTGCTTGCAATTTTTTTAATATCTTTTTGGTTTGTTATTACATAAGCTTGTTGATTTGTAAATTCATTAACTACTTTGTCATAGATATTACTTAATGCAATAACAGAGTTTTCAGTTGCACAAATCATACCATTATCAAATGTATTAGATTGGATTATTGAAGCTACTGCCATTCTAATATCAGCTGTAGTGTCAATAATCGCTGGACAATTACCAGGACCAACACCAATAGCTGGTTTACCAGATGAGTATGCGGCCTTAACTAAACCACTACCACCAGTTGCTAAAATTAAATCACATTGCTGCATTAATTCACTAGTATCTTCCATTGAAGAATTATTAGGTAATCAAGAAATAATACCCTTTGGTGCTCCAGCAGCTACTGCAGCATCATGAATTATTTGTGCAGCTTTAACAGTACAGTTATAAGCACGTGGATGTGGAGAGATAATAATTCCATTGCGTGTTTTTAAACATATCAAAATTTTATAGATTGCAGTTGAAGTTGGGTTAGTTGTAGGAATAATACCAGCAATTACACCTTTTGGTACTAATATTTTTTTATATCCAGAAGGAATATCTTCATCAACAACACCACATGTTTTCATGTATTTATATTTGTTGTAGATATATTCAGCAGCAAAATTATTTTTAATAATTTTATCTTCCAAAACTCCCATTTTAGTTTCAGCAATAGCCATTTGTGCTAATGGGATTCTTTGCTCATTAGCAGCTTTTGCAGCCATATAGAATATATGATCTACTTGTTCTTGTGTAAAAGTTGCAAATTTTTGCTGTGCATTCCTTACAGAATCAACAATTTTTCTTATGTTACACATAATGTAATTATTATATAAAATCCAAAAAAGTAAGATAATTTACATTATCTTAAAAATTCAATTATTAAGTTTTTAATTTCTTGAATATTTTTATAACCAACAAACATGTTGAATAGTTTACCATCTTTAAAAAACATGACTGTTGGTATTGATTGAATATTTAATTTTCTAGCTAACATTGATTCACGATCAACATTAACTTTAAAAAAGTTAATATTTTGATATTGATCAGAAATTTGACTCAATGTAGGTGAGAGCATTTTGCATGGTCCACATCAATCAGCATAAAAATCAATAATAACATATTTGTTTGTTTTTATTGCTTGTTCATAATTGACAGTGATTAATTCATTTATTGGCATTTATTTTTTTCTCTTAAGATTTTTTTCAAAAACAGCTTTTTCTACTTTAATATCTGGAACTTTATTCTCAGCAATAGCAGCTTCCAAAGATTTTATCATTTTGCTATTAGTTTTCATTATGAAGTTGCATTTAGGGTAGTTATTACATCCAACAAATTTTCTTTTATGTTTATTTAATTTAAGTACTAAGTCACCACCACATTCTGGACATTTTAAACCAGTTTTCTTTGGCTGAATTGTATTTGGGAATTCGTTATATTTACATTTTGGGAAGTTAATACAACCGATGAAACGTAGACCTTTATCTTTTGTAAATCGATATACTAAATCTCCACCACATTTAGGGCATTTTCTACCAATATAAATGCTTTGATTAGGTGTTTTTTTAGCTTTTTCAATGGATTTATTAAGTATTGGTTGAAATTTAAAAATTGGTTCTTTCCAATCAATTTTTCCATCAGCAATATCATCCAATTTATCTTCAAAATCCTTTGTAAATTCCTTATCCAAGATAAAATCAAAATATTTGTCAAGAAATTTTACAACATCATTACCAAGTGGCAATATTTTATATGAATGAGATACAAGCTCTGCATATCCACGCTCTATAGCCATATTTGCCATTGAACGATATGTTGATGGTCTTCCAACACCAGCATTATCTAGTTCTTTAATTAATGAAGCTTGTGTATATCTTGCAGGCGGTTCTGATGTATGTTTTTTAATATCAATAGTTGATATATCATCAATAGTTTCGCCTAATAAATTATCTGAAAGACATAAATCTCTTGTTGATAATTCAAAATCATCTTGATAAACTCTCTTATATCCAGGCTCAATTAAAATACGGGAGTAAGTATAGAATTTGTTTTCATTGTTAATAATACGGGCAATAGTATTTTCATACTGTGCAGGAGTCATAAAACTAGCAATAGTTCTACATCAAATTAAGTTGTATAATTGATATTCTTCTTTTCCAATTTTATTTTTAATTGATTTTGGTGTGATAAATGGATCAATTACACGGATAGCCTCATGAGCATCTTGAACATTATTAGTTTTATCTTTTGTCGGTGCGGATTTAGGAAGTTTGAAATATTGTGGACCAAATGCTTTAGTAATGAATTTTTTTGCTTGTTCTGCAAAGTAAGATGAGACACGTACACTATCAGTACGCGGATAACTAATTAATGCCACATATTCATTATCAATTTTTACACCTTCATATAATTTTTGTGCAACAAATGTAGCTTGAGAAACACTCCATTTTAAATGGTTAATTGCATCTTGTTGAAGTGTTGAAGTTTTATATGGGTCTTTTGGATTAGAGCTATATTGTTTAGGCTTGTCAATTTTATAAATTTTAAATTTCTTTGTTAAATTTGCTTTTACTTTTTCAGCAGAAGCTAAATCAGTGAAATTGATACCACTTCCTTCTTCATCTGAAGGATTTTCAACGTTAATATTTTTAAGAGAAGGATTAATTTTACGAAGGATTAATTTGCCATATTTAATAGAAATAGGATCTAATGTTCATCAATCTCTAGGCTTAAAATTATTAATTTGCTGTTCACGATCATAAATCATTTTAAGAGCAACGGATTGAACTCTTCCAGCACTTCTACCACCAGTTTTGCTTCTTACTTCTTTAGAAACTTTATATCCCACAAGTCGATCTAATAATCTACGTGAAAATTGTGAATGAATTCAATTTTCATCAAGTTCTCGTGGATGCTTTAAAGCTTCTAAAATCGCTAATTTTGTGATTTCATTAAAAGTAATACGTTTACATTTTTTCTGATCTTTTTCTGGTAAAACACTGTAAACATGTCAAGAAATAGCTTCGCCTTCACGATCAGGGTCAGTTGCTAAATATATTTCATCTGCTTTACTTGCTGCTTGTTTAATACTACTTACAATCTTTGATTTAGGTTGCAAACCTTTTTTAACTGAAGGAATTATTCATTTTGGTTCTAGTGTTTTTTCATCAAAACCTAAATTGTTTGATGGTAAGTCACGAATATGTCCAATTGTGGCAATAATTGTAAAATTATCATCCTTTAAATATTTGTTTATTGTTTCAATTTTATTAGGTGACTCAATGATAAGCAGTTTGTTCATAAAGAATCTAATAAATTATATAAAAGTATCAATGTCAAAATGACATATCTATATATATTTTTTATTAGTTTTTATTTATAAAAACTATTTTGAAATTTTGAAAATTCTTGATTTTTTTCAATTTTAATCTTGAATTAGAACTGATTTCTATATTTTTATTTGTATACAAATAAATTTTTATATTTTGATTGATCAAATACTCTTTTGTCTCATCATTTGCAAATTTTGGGTCATCAAAGAAAATTACAGAGTTATTTGTTCCATATAAAAATCTTGGTGATGTTTTTTGATCATAACCATATGTTTCAGAAACAAAGCAACATTGTTTTCAATTTATTGTTTTTATAAGTTCTTCATTATTGATAATTGTCTCCATATTGTCAGCATAAACAATAAAAGGGAGATTGTTTTTAATTAATAAGTTTAAAGCACTATTATTTAAGTTTTCGTACCTAAAACATAAAACATAATCATTGTTTGCTAAAAACTTTAAGTATTTGAGATGTTCTTTGACGATCATTGATTCAATGCACATATGTTTTTTATCCATCAAATCAAAATTACCATGATAAAAAATAGCAAATGGTGGTTTATATATAGTTCTTAAATAGTATGGGTATATATCATCTATTATTGTAATGTAATGACATTTAATAGTATTACATAACTCATTCACTTGGTCATTATTTATCTGTTCTTTATTTTTTAGCGTACAATAAACTTCATCTCAAATGAACTTGTGTTTTATTAGCATATAAATTAATATTTTGTTCATTTATACCTCCATAATATAAAATGGAAAATTTAATGATTTTAAATGTTTATTGAAGCAAAAATATATTAAACTAAAACTATGGAAGTCAATTTTTATTTAAATACAAAGTATTATTTCGGTAAAGGTTGTGTTAAGAATAATCTTAGTCAAGAAATCAAATTATTAAAACCAAAATGCATAATGCTAATTTATGGTGGTGGTTCTATTAAAATTAATGGTATTTACAATACTGTAATTAATGAAATTAAAAAAACAAAAATTAAGTTTATTGAGCATTCTGGTGTTCAACCTAATCCAATAGATACAGATACATATAAGGCATGTATTAAAGCAAGAAATAATAAAGTAGATTTAATTATTGCTGTTGGTGGTGGAAGTGTTATTGATGAAGCCAAAGTAGTAAGTAATTTAATTACCAATAAACAATATAAGAATGCATGGGATTATATGGATAATGATGGGAAAACTAAAAATCAACCCATTCCAATATTTTCAATTATTACCATTGCTGCTACAGGTAGTGAAAATAATTATAATTCTGTAATTACTAATAGTAAGACTCATGACAAATGAGGTGTGAGAAATCAAAACCGACCAATGGTTTGTTTTGAAGATCCAACATATACATTTAGTGTAAATAAATGACAAACCGCTAGTGGTAGTTTTGATATTATGTCTCATTTATTAGAACAATATTACGACATAAAAAATCATTTTGAATGAACAAAGCAATACATTATTGCTAATATAAAAACTTTGCTAAAGTTTGTACCTATTGTTTTGAAACAGCCAAATAATTATGAAGCAAGAGCAAATATTTTATGAACTTCTTCATGAGCATTAAATGGTGTAGGATCAATTAATACTTGTGGTGGCGATTGAAAAGTACATGGTCTTGAACATGCATTAAGCGGTAGATGAAACATATCACACGGTGCTGGATTAGCATTAATAACTCCAGTGTATATTAAATACATGTGCAACCATAATAAGAAATTTAAGGCATTGACTATGGAATTATCACATGCATTATTCAATAATAAATCAGTTGCTTATTTTATAAAACAGATTCAAAATTTTATTAAATTATTAGGCTTGCCAACTAAGTTAACATGTTTTAAAGAAGTTAAAAGAGTAACAAAGCAAGATCTTGAATGGTTATCAGCTGCATTTGATCGTAATACAGAAGGTTATCATCAATTAGGTGTTGATATTTATAAGAAATTAATATAGTTGTAATTTATGGTGCACATGAAGAGACTCGAACTCTTACTCCGTTAAGAATTAGATCCTTAGTCTAACGCGTATACCAATTCCGCCACATGTGCATATAGATAGTATAGTATACCATGGTGAAATTAAGTTATTTATTGCTATAGTTATATCAATAAGTCACAGTGTCTAGAGTATATGTTATAATCATAAATTATGAACTCAATTTATGATTTTAAAGCAAAAACTATAGATGGAAAATTAGTTGATTTTTCAAATTATAAAGGTAAAGTGTTATTGATTGTTAATACTGCTACTGGTTGTGGTTTTACACCTCAATATAAACAGTTGGAAGAAATATATAAAAAATACAATCAAAATGGATTTGAAATTTTGGATTTCCCATGTAATCAATTTGCTAATCAAGCACCACAGAGTAATTCTGAAATTCATTCATTTTGTACATTAAATTTTGGAGTTTCATTTCAACAATTTGAAAAAATAGATGTAAATGGACCAAAAGCTGACCCAATTTTTGTTTATTTAAAGAATAAAAAACGAGGTTTATTTGGTAAAAAAATTAAGTGAAACTTTACTAAATTTCTTGTTGGTCGTAATGGTGATGTTGTTAAAAGATTTAGTCCAGCAACCAACCCATTAAAAATTGAAAAACACATTAAAAAAGAATTATCAATTTAAATATAGAAATTAAATTTTTATCTATTAGGATACACTTTTTGTGTTATGTAATTTGTTATTTACTCTTTTAGATTATTAACTTTAATTACTCTATCAAGTCTATTGCCTAAATTTAGCACTTCTTTTTCAATTCGTGTATTAAATTCTTCTTGCTTATCAAGTCTTTTGTTAATATTATCACTAAACTCTTTAAATCAAGCTGGAGCTTTAGCTCTTGGTTTAGTTGTAGGCCCACCTTTAGACTTAATCCTACTTAACTTAATCTCATCATTGATTAAGTTCTTATTCTTTTTAGCATCGTCAATTTTATACTTGATA
>JBGVBX010000025.1:0-40573 GCA_045225975.1 Malacoplasma sp.
AGGGGCACTTTTTTTATTTCTATATGTATAAAAAAAGTGCAACCCCTAATTATACAGAGTGTTGCACTTAATGTGTCAATTTAGAAAACTCAGAATTGCTCTGAGTTTTTTGTATTGATGGAGCGGGTAATCGGAATCGGACCGACATCAATAGCTTGGAAGGCTATAGTTCTACCATTGAACTATACCCGCAATGATGGTGCTGAAAGAGGGACTTGAACCCTCACGGCATTACTGCCACAGGATTTTAAGTCCTGTGCGTCTACCATTCCGCCACTTCAGCAAATTATGGTGTCCCACCGGAGACTCGAACTCCGGACCCCTTCATTAAAAGTGAAATGCTCTACCACTGAGCTAGTGGGACATTGGCTGGGTAGGGTGGATTCGAACCACCGCGTGTCAGAATCAAAATCTGATGCCTTACCGCTTGGCTACAACCCAATACATGGTGGACAGAAGTGGATTCGAACCACTGAAACCGTGGGTGGCTGATTTACAGTCAGCTGCGTTTGGCCGCTTCGCTATCTGTCCATAAATGCTTTATAAAAGCAATCTAAATTATATATTATTAATTTTGAATTTTTAATATCTTAACCTTGTATGGGTCATCAATATTTCTAACTTCAACAGTTGTTTTAACCGTTTTTCCTAAAATAGCTTGAGCTAATGGTGATTGGTTAGAAATTTTATTATTGTCTGGGTCAGCTTCAACTTCTCCAACAATTTCATAAGTTATTTCCTCGTTATCAGATAAATCTAAAAGTTTAACTTTTGATCCAACTTTAACTTTTTCATTTGATGTATTAACATTTACTTCAGAAATTAATTCATAGTTTGCTAATATATCTTTGATTTCTTGAATTCTTTTTTCAATTTCACCTTGCTCATTTTTTGCTGCAGCATAGTCAGCATTTTCGCTAAGGTCACCTTGTTCACGAGCCTCTTGGATAGCTTTTATTATTGCAGGACGTTTTTCGTCAATTAATTCTCTAAGCTCAGAGTTAAGCTTATTTAATCCTTCTTCTGTAAGAAGAATTTTTTGATTTATATTTTCATTTGCCATAATTTAGAAATGTCTATATTATATTATAAAAAGCATTTAGGAAGCAATACAAACTACTATCATTAGTTCTATAATATATGTTGATGTCTGTTAGTTTTAACTAGCAGTCAGAAAAGAGAAATAATTTATGAGTTCAACAAATAAAATATACGAATCTTGAAAGAAAAATAAATTCCTTCCAAAAGATTTACAAGCTGATTTAAGTAGGATTAACAAAAAAGAGATTAATGTATTTTTTAAGGCAGAAAAAATGCACTTTGGCACCGCAGGAATTCGTGGAATTATGGGTGCTGGTACTCATAAAATGAATATTTTCACTTATCAACAAATGGCTGAAGGATATGCAAGATATATTGTTAAACATTTCCCTAAACAGCAGAGTGTTGTTATTGGCCATGATAACCGTATGAATTCAGATCTTTTTAGCATTACATGTGCCAATGTATTAACAAGTTTTGGTATTAAAGTTTACCTTTTTAAAAATAATCATTTGACACCTACTCCAATAATTTCATTTGCTATTAGACATCTAAAAACTAGTGGTGGAATTATTGTCACTGCCAGTCATAATCCTAAAGAATACAATGGATTCAAAGCATATAATCCCGATGGTGGTCAAATTTTACCTAATGTGGCAGATGAAATAGAAAAATTAATGCCTCAATCTACAACTATTTTAGACAATATATACATTGGTAATGATAAACTTCTAGTAGAAATTGATGACAAAATAATTGATATTTATTTTAAAGAAGCTAAAAAAGCATTAGTTAATAAAAAAATTATTGGTTTTAAAAAATCCGAACCAATAATTTTAACCACACATCATGGCACTGCAAGTAAATATTTACCTAGGTTCTTAAAACAACTTAACTTTAATGTTTATCCTGTAAAAGAACAATGCTTTGTAAACGATAAATTTATTAATTCCCCAAGTTCTAATCCTGAATATTTTAATTCATTTGATTTAAGTATCAAGTTAGCAAAGAAACTAAAATCTAAATTATTAATTGGTGTTGACCCTGATGCTGATCGTATGGCAGTAATGATTAAACACAATAATTGTTGACAATTAATTACTGGTAATCAAATGGGAATAATCTTTACACATTATTTATTAAATAATCGTAAATATACTCGTAAACCATTTATTGTAAGTAGTTATGTATCTACATATTATATTGACATTATTGCTAAAAAATTTAAAGCTTATGTAACTAGAACTGGTACAGGATTTAAATGAATGGGTAATTATGTAACCTTACACGACAATAAAGAAAGTTTTGTTGTTGCTTTTGAAGAGGCAATAGGTGCCTTATGTACAAATATAAACCGTGATAAAGATTCATTTACTGCAAGTGCATTAGCTTTGGAAATTAACTATCTTTGTAAACAAAAGAAAATGGATCTTATTGATTATTTAGAAAAAATCATTTTTAAAGAGTATGGCACATGGTTTGGTAAAACTGATTCATTTGTAATAAAAGATTTGGACTGAAAAGAAATTGTTGATCAAAAAATGAAATATTTTAAAAACTACAACAAAAAAACTATTGGTAATTACAAAATTAATAAGATTGTGTTCAATAAATTAGGTGATTGTTTAGAATGATGACTAAATGGTAAATCATGAATAAAATTTCGTAAATCTGGAACAGAACCAAAAATGAAGGTTTATTATGAACTATATGGTAAACCATTGTCTATTCTTAATAAAGAGTATCAATCATTACACAAATTTTTTGCTAGTGTTATTGAGAAATAAAGTTTGTTTTCTTTCTAATTATCATTGCAACTGTAAAAAATATAGCAATATAGAAACTTTGGAAATAATATTTTCAAATCTTAAGATTAACCCCTATATTTATCAAATTAAATCCATTAATAACATTTGTTATAAATCAGCATAAATATTTTTGCACAGGATATATTCATTTAATTAAAAATATTAGAAGCAAAACTATAAAAAAGATATTGATGAAATAAGTAAACAATAAAGAATTAATTATGGCGAATAAACTTATTTCATTGTTAATACTAGAAATAAATGGTAAAGAGATTATTGTGCATGAAAAACAAATTAGGATTTGATTAATAAAAAAATTTTTAATCTTATATGAAAGAATATAAATTACACAAAATGTACATAAATAAGATAAATTAAAACCGATATCATTTATTACTCTTGGATAAATAATCATTGATAGTATCCCCGAGCATGATGTTTTTACGTATTTATTTTTATTCTTATGGAATATGAAACCAAATAATGTACTTATTAATACTCTTGAGGTGCTAATTGAGAAATTTAATAAGTAAGTATAAAACAAAACTAAAATCACTGCAAAGATATTGCCTAAAATTTTTGGCTTACATAGTATTTTTTTAATTATTCTTTTTAAAATATTTAAATGGAATCCGCTTATTACTACTAGATAAGTAATTGATAAATTGCCAATTATTTTGTATATGTCATAGGAATAATTATCTTTTTTATTAAAAATAAATAAGTTAATGATACCTGCTGTTTCATGATCATATGACTCATTCACATAATTTAACAGTTTATCTCTAATTGAAAATTTTAACATGGCATTAATCCAATTTGATAAATGTTCAAAACAATTAAAATCTTTTATTAAAAAGCTTAACCCAAGCGGAATAAAACTTACAACAAAATAAACAATTACATGCGATGTTTTCGGTTTAACTAAAAAAATATAAGCAATTGGTATGACATATAAAAAAATAAATCAATAATTGGCAAGAAAAATAGACAAAGTAATATAAACAAAAATAAATATTAGTAATCAATCAATATTTATATTCTTCTTATTAGTATTCACATAGTTAAATATGTGAAAAATTATTTTTTATTGTCTTTTACAACTTCAACTGAAGTTATTGAATTTTCTTCTTTTTGTTTTTTATATGCATCAATTACTACGTTAGATTGTTTATTGACTTTATCTGCAGCCAATTTCTCGCCTTTAAGCTCATTAATATATTGGTTTGCATATACTGAATTTTTAACAAATTGTTTTACAATAATGTTACAAATCAAGAACGAAACAACTAATGAAAATATAAAGATAAATATTCTTAGTAAATATCATCATGATTCATTACCTTCTCAATAATCAACTAGACCAGAAATAATAAATACAAAACAAGCTATTCCAGCTGCCAAACTAAATGGTAATACATCTCATCAAACTAGCTTACATAATTTTAATACAAAAGGTATTAAAAAACTTAGTAGTAATCCACCAAACAAGTAAGCAAATATTAAAGGATTAAGGATGAATGCATTTAATCTGTTATGAATTGCAACTTTTTGGTTTAACCAATCTCATAACATTTGCTCAGTTACACCATACTGTGTATATCTATCCAATAACCAATTAAAATTTGTTTCGGTTACTTTACCAGATCATAATACACCATTTTTGGCAACAATATAATCAATATCTAACACATCTATTTCTCCTATTAGGATCCAGATTACTAAAAAAATAACTATGGTTAAAATAACCAATAATGTTGTTTTTCAAGGTCTAGTTTTAATAGAAATATTTTTAGACATTTTTTATAATCTCATCAATTATTTTATTAACATTAGCTCTAACACTTAATAAACTATTGCCATACTCTGCAGTATTGTTCTTGCTAGAAATATTATCTGAAATGAATTTAATCATTGAAACATTAATGTTATTGTAGTGACTAGCAATTTGAAGAATGCTTGCACCTTCCATGTCAACAATATCAGTGGAATTAAATATATGAAAATTCTTTTTATTTTTGCTAGTAATAAATGAGTCGGCAGTAGCTAATTCAATATCATTATGAATTTTAAACTTAAATTTATTTCTGATAATTGTTTCTATTAATTTACTTAATTTCTTACTTGTTGTAAAAAATAATTGTTCTTGGGGCATTTGGTTTATTTTGTATTTAAAACAAGTGGCGTCTACATCTGAGTAATATGCTTGTTTTACAATGCATATATCATGACTTGTAAGTTGCTTATTACATAAACCAACAGTACCAACATTAATAATGTTTTTAACCTTTAAACTATTAATTAATAATGATGTAATATTTGCTGCGTTGGCTTTTCCTATTTTTGAAAAAATCAAAATGAATTCATTGTTATTGACTTTAGTAAAATAATAATTAACATTATTAATTTTTTTTGATTTTCATTGTTTCTTATTAATTGTCAATTCTTCTTCAGCGGCCACAATAAATGCTAATCTCATATTAATATTTTCCTTTTATTTCTTTATATAGTTTATCAAATCCAACATTTATATCTTTCTTGACAATCTTTAAATACTCGATTCTATTAGATACATCTTGTTTTGTGCGTGAAGGTTCTAACTTATCTGCACAATAAATTATTTTCGCTAATATTGAGCAATTTTGATGCGGAATAACATGTTCGCTAATAGCATTTAAAACCTCTCTATCAGTTATATTAAAATGTTTTTTTACATATTTTGCAGACGCAATCCCGTGTAATGTATGGATTGTATGATAGTAATGTTTATTGTAATGATTGACTAGTTTTAATATTTTATCTGCTTTAAATTCTTTGGCGACATCATGATACATTGCTGCATAATATACTTTAGATAAATTAGGGTATTTAATAGCTTTAGCTATTTGCAATGCTGTATCTCTTACTCTAAGCGTATGCAAGTATCGATTTTTACTCATTAAATTTTGAATCTGAATATTTACGTACATTTTATGATCTTTAATGTAATTAATAATTTCCTTGCTTAAATATTTTATATTTGGTTCAATTCTTAATTCTTGACTTGAAATTTCAATTGGTTTCATGTTGATAACAAAAAAATGATCATTATTAGATTCAATTATTTTTTTCGTTCTATTACCAACAACAACAAGAGCATTTTTAATTATGTAATTTCAATTCTTCCATTTTTTAAAATCATAAAATCGATCAGAACCCATCAATAAATATAGATCATCCTGGGGAAATTGTTTTTTAAAATATTGAATTGTTTTATATGTATAAGAAATTTTATTTTTAAAAGTTTTTATTTCTCAATCACTAATAATCACATTTTTAATTTTGCTAAAAGCAAGTTTGCACATTTCTAATCGATTTATGGGGAATGAAAAATTATTATGATTTTTCAATGGAGGAATTGAATTAGGGATAATATAAATTTTATTTGGTTTAATTTTTTTTATTGCGTGCTTCAATAAATGAACATGCCCTTTATGAACAGGGTCAAAACATCCACCATAAATTAAAATTTTCATTTTTTTATTTGTCTTCATTATTAGTATCAAATAAACTTTCAGGGAATTTTTTTGCTTTATTGTCTTCTCGTTTATTTAAATCAACAATAGGTTGCTGCTCTGATTGATTGTTATTTTCATTAAAACTAAATACATTTGCAGTATTAATCTTTGATGAAGTAACTTTACTAATTCGTGTATCTCGGTCACATAAAGGAACTTCTGAGGGACTAATGAATTGTAAACTATTTGCATCATCAACATATTGAATTACATCACTTTTTTTAGTTAAGTAAACACCTGTGATATGTGAAATATTAGATTTTGGTTGATTTACTAAACTTACACCTTTACTTGGACGATTTTGAATTGGTATATCAGTAGTATGAATGCGCTTCATACCATTTTGTGAAACAAATAAAACAGAATCATTAATATTTGAATCATAATAACCAATAATGCCAGCAATATCAATACCAGGTGTCATATTCATTGCTTTCACACCACTAGCATTTCTTGATACTAATGAAATTTGGTTTTGTTTAGTGGCATATCCATAACCATGAGTATTAATAATACCAATATTAATTTCATCGGATTCATTAGGTAATATTAAACAATCAACCAATTTATCATCACTTAGTTGCATTATTCTTGAACTCTTAATCAATCTCGAAATACCCAAATCTTTGATTAAAGTTCTTTTAATCATGCCTTTAGCACTTGCTAATACTAAACATCTTGGGTCATTGATATTGTTATCATAGTTAAATCCAGTAATAATTTTTTCATCAGGAGCTAAACTGATTAATGTATTAATGTGAACACCAATGTCTTTTCATTTGATTTGCTCAATTTTGAAGGTTGGAATACTAATGAAATTACCATATGAAGTAATTAAAACAGTTTTATCTTTTTGGTTGGAAATAAATTGACATACTGGTATATCTCCATTTTTAATTTCAATGGTTTTATATTCAACATTTGAATATGTTTGCAATGAAACACATTTTAAATAACCATCACGTGTACAAATCACAACCATTTTACGATCATCAATTATATCTCTTTCATCAATTTGAATTTTTTCATTTTCATTAGAAATTAAACTTTTGCGAGGATAACCAAATTCTTTCTTATATCTACGTAGTTGGTCTTTAATGTAGTTATTTCTATATTGGGTATTTTCAATCAATAATTTAAATTTTTCGATGTCAGTAATTAATTGATTTAACTCTTCCTTCAATGATGAAACATCGGTATTAGATAATCGGTATAAGCGCAAATTTACAATTGCTTCGGCTTGCAAGTTTGTAAATGATAAACGATCAATTATTTTTTGTTTAGCATCCTCTTTATTATTTGCATGACGAATTATTTCTACAACATCATCAATAATTCGAATTGCCTTAATTAATCCTTCAACTATTTCTTTACGTTTTAATGATTTTTCTAAATCGTATTTACTTGCAGATATTATTACTTCATTAATGTGAGCAATAAATGAGTCTAAAGCATTCAAAATTGAAAATTGAACTGGTTTATGATTGTCAATTGCTACCATATTTATGGTATAAGAGATTTGCATTTCAGTTTCTTTATAAATTAAGTTTTTCATTAATTCAAAATTTTTACCATTTGACAATTCAAGGACAATCCTTACACCATTTTTATCAGTTTCGTCTCTTACTTCTTTAATATTTAATACATCATATTTTTCTTTTAATTCATCAAGTTGACGAACAATTGATGATTTGTTTGTTTCATAAGGGATTGATGTAATAACAGCAGTTTTTGCATTTACTGATTCAATTTCTCCACGGATATTAATTTTTCCTTTACCTGTTGTGTATGCATCGACAATTCCCTGTTGATTTAAAATAATACCGCCTGTTGGAAAATCAGGGCCAGGCATAATATTCAAAATTGATTTTAAAAAGCTATTTGGTGAATCAATCCTTGTTATAATTGCTTCTATTACTTCTGAAGGATTAAATGTTGGGATATTGGTTGCATAACCGGCAGCAATACCGTTTGCACCATTAATTAATAAATTTGGCAACATTGTTGGTAGAACTACAGGTTCGTACTCACTATCATCAAAATTGTTAATGAATTGAACAGTGTTCTTTTCTAAATTTTGGGTCATTGTTTGACCAAATTTAGATAATCGACATTCAGTATAACGCATAGCAGCTGCACCATCACCATCAATAGATCCATTATTACCATGCATATCAAGTAGAGCAATATTATTTTTTCATGATTGACTCATTCTTACCATTGCTTCATAGATAGAAGAATCACCATGTGGGTGATACTTACCAATAACTTCACCAACTGTTCTTGCTGATTTTTTATGTGGTTGATCATAAAACAGATGTAAATTATTCATGGCATAAATTATTCTTCGTTGAACTGGTTTTAATCCGTCGCGAATATCAGGAAGAGCACGATCTTGAATGATATATTTAGCATATTTGCTAAAATCATCAGACATGACATTTTCAAGAGTTAATTTTAAGTATTTTTCTTCTTTATTGCTACTCATAGTTCATTAGAATTTATTGTTGATCAAGCATATTAAAATCAACATTCTCATTGATTCATTTCTTTCTTGCAGAAGCATTATCACCCATTAAAATTGAAACCTGCTTTTCTGCAAGAGCAGCATCTTCAATTGTAACTTTGATAAATTTACGATTATTTGGATCCATTGTTGTTTCCCATAATTGATCAGCATTCATTTCACCAAGACCTTTATATCGTTGAACATCATAAGATTTAAATTGCTTTTTATTGTTATTTAATTCCTGCTCATCTCATGCATATAAAATTTTTCTAGTTGCTTTGTCAGTTACACGATATAATGGACTTAGTGCGATATAAATATGACCTTGTTCAATCAATGGTTTCATATAACGATAAAAGAAAGTTAATAATAAAATTTGAATGTGTGCCCCATCAACATCGGCATCAGTCATGATAATAACCTTATCATATTTTAAGTTTGATATGTCAAATTCTGGTGTAATACCAGTACCAAGGCACGAAATTAAAGTACATATTTCTTCATTATTTAACAAATCTCTAATTGAAGCTTTTTCCACATTTAAAACTTTACCTCGCAAAGGTAAAATTGCTTGATGTTTTTTATCTCTTGCTAATTTAGCACTTCCTCCAGCAGAATCACCCTCAACAATGAATAATTCATTTAAACTTGGTGTTTTAGATTGAGCTGGAGTCAATTTACCAGACAACAATAATGTCTGCTTATTGGTGTTCTTTAGTTTTCTTACATCTTCTCTTGCTTTTTTAGCAGCAATTCTAGAATCACGTGAAGCAATTACTTTTTTGATTATAGTATCACTATCTTTTTTGTTTTCTTCTAATCAAAAAATAAATTGATCACCAAAACATTTTTTAACTGCAGATGTTGCTTCTTGTGTAAACAACTTATTTTTTGTTTGCCCTTCATAAGCAATTATTTTTTCTGGAACACGAACTGAAATTACAGCAGTTAACCCTTCACGAACATCATCACCCTCAAAGTTTTTATCTTTATCTTTTAATAATTTATTTTTCCTTGCATATTCATTGATGCATTCAGTTAAAGCAGACTTAAATCCACTTTCGTGACTACCACCCTCGATAGTTTTAATTGAGTTAGCAAACGAAACAATAATTTCGGAGTTGCTTGTTGTATATTGCATAGCAACTTCTACTTCAATTTTATCAGAACTCTTTCCTTTGAAAAAGCAAGGCTTAGAAATAGGAGTTTTAGATTCATTTATGTAATTTACATATTCAAGTAATCCCTTGTCTGATTTAAACTCAATATGTTCATCAGTATTTAGATCGTTAAATTCTATTGTTAATCCTTGATATAAATAACTTGATTCACGGATTCGTTCTTTAATTTTTTCAGCGTTAAAATTTGTGGTTGAAAAAATATTTGCATCTGGCTTAAATTTAACAGTAGTTCCTGTTCTATTTGTAGTTCCCACCATATGGGAACTGTTAATTATCTGACCACCATTTTTATATTCTGATTCATAAATTTTTCCATTATTCTTAACAGAAACCTTCATTCATTCACTTAAAGCATTTACTACGCTAGCACCAACCCCATGTAATCCACCAGAGATTTTGTATGCATTACTATCAAACTTACCACCAGCATGTAAAACAGTGAATACAGTATCGATGGTTGATAATTTAGTTTGTGGATTAATTCCTGTAGGAATACCACGACCATTATCTTCTATAGTGATTGATTGATCTTTGTTGATTGTTAATTTTATATGATCACAATTACCTGAAATAACCTCATCGATGGCATTATCAAATATTTCCCAAACTAAATGGTGTAAACCGTAACTATCAGTTGAACCAATATACATACCAGGACGTTTACGCACCGGTTCTAATCCGGTCAAAACTTTTATATCACTATCTTTATACTGGTTAGACATAACTTAGTAATGATTATACTAATATATAATATTAGAGTAAAAATGACTACTGATTTTGAAAATAATAGTTTTCTCAATAAAATCAAACTAACTTTAAAACAAAATTTTACCAAGAAAAATAGCTTAATGCGATTGCTATTTTTTTGTATATCAGCTGTAGTTGTTATTATTTGTTCTTGACCAATGCATACATTTGCAATGAATTCAAGCAATAGTCATTATGGAAATGGTTTTATTCAGATTGAGATTGCTTTAAATCCGGGAATAGCATTTTCATTTTTAGAAAATAAAGTCGCAGCAATATTTTGTTTACAGGGATTAATAATTTTAATTCTTGCATTTTTTTTAATATTTAGTATTAAATGATATTACACACTTTTTATAGGATTTGCAGAAACTGGTGCATTGTTTAATTTCTTTGATCGCATGGTACCAAAAAACCCTATTAGCATAAATGGTAATAAATGGTGTGTACTAGATTATTTTCATTTAAGTTTTGGTAAAACCTCTTTTAATTTTCCTGATATGTTTATTTTATTTGGAGTAATTTCAGCATCAATCATTTGTATGATATTTACGATTATTAATAGTTCTAAGGAATACAAGAATAAAAAGTTAAATCAAATGGTAATTAACAAATCAAATTTAGATATTATCTTTGAAGATGACAACTATATTGTTGTCAATAAACCAAAAAAGATGTTAGTGCATCCTACTAAATATGAAGATAAGGATACAGTGATTGATTTTTTGCGTTCAAAAATTAACGTTCAAGAATTTGATGATTCATTAAGGGCAGGAATTATTCAAAGACTTGATCGTGATACTAATGGTTTAATGGTTGTTGCTAAAAATAAGAAAACAGCTGATGAGTTAATTAAACAAATAAACGAAAAAACCTTTATAAAAAAATATTATGCCCTTGTTCATAATGACTTCAAAGATGATGAAATAATTATTAAAGCACCAATTATTCGTTCAAGTAATAACACTACAAAAATGGCTGTTAGTGATGATCCAAAAGCAAAGGATGCAATAACTGAAATAAGAGTTATTGAACACTATAAATCTTCTGCATTTATTGAATGCAAATTATTAACTGGCAGAACCCACCAAATTCGTGTACATATGAATTACATTCATCACCCAATTTATAATGATCCGTTGTATGGACAAAACGATGGATATGAAAACTATGGACAATTTTTAACTTCATATTACTTAGAATTTATAAGTCCAACAACTAAAGAGATTGTGAAATACACAATTAGTTTAGATGAAACATTTAATAAGTTAAAAGAACAGTTAAAATTAATGTAGATATGAAACTTTTTATTGACACAACACAAAATTTTTGCAATCTAGCATTAATCAACAATAAAAACCAAATTTTGGATACTTATCAAGAATTAACAAATAACAATATGACTGATATTGTTGTGGAAAAAATTAATTATATGCTTAACAAAAATAAAATTACTAAAAGCATGATAGATTCTATTTATTTATTAATTGGTCCTGGAAGTTTTACTGGCTGTCGTGTTGGTTATATCATTGCTATTACTTGAGCCAATATTAACAACATTAAACTTTATGTAATGAATTCGCTATTATTTCAAACTAACAAAGGCACCGGTGTGAGTGTCATTGATGCTAAAAGTAATAAAAAATTTATTGCTGTTTACAATAAATATAAATCCGTTTTTGAACCTAAAATAATTTTTTCTAAAGAAGCAGAAATTTTATGTAAAAAATACAAAAAATATCATATTTATGCCGATTATAAAGATGTAGATTTTTTTGAAAAATTAAAACAGCATCTATCAAAATTTAACTATGTTAAAAACATATTTAAATTGGAACCAATATATTTAAAAAAACCAGTGGAATAGTATGGAACCTTCTATAACCAATAACTTTAATCAATGTCCTGAAAATTTTTCGAAGTTGGAAAGAAAAATATTGGTTTTGGACCCTTCATATAGATGAAAAAAGATGTGAAAACTAATTGATATATATTTCTATTGTGCAATTTGTATATCTTTTATTTTGTTTTTAATTTCATCAATAATTTTTTCATTACAAAGAAATTTTAATTTAATAAAGAATTTAGGGATGGTTTTTGGATTTTTATCATTAGGAATTTTAGCTATTTCTTGAATGCTAATAATTTTCTTTAAAGGACCAATAAAATTCATTAATCATTCACAGAGGCAGCTAGAAGAACTACATAAAAAACAAAACAGAATAATGAATATACTCCGTATTATTTTCTTTTGTTTAACAACAATTCCTACATTTATGCTAATAATTGCATGCGTTGTTATTTCACATTATTACATTCCGTGTTTAATTACTGTTTACGTATCATTTTTCTTATTTGTTGTATTTGCAAGTGGTGCAATAATTCTTTATGTTAATTATTTAAAAAACAAAAAAATGATGCATGAGTGTATTACAAGCCATATGTTTTAGTATTGTTATAATAGACATATATATTTAATTAAGGTTTTAATGTCTAATCAAATAAATCGTTTAAGAGGTACAATTGATATTTATGGTAAATATGCTGATTATTTTACCTACATAGTTGATTCATGTACTAAGATAGCAAAATTACATGGTTATAAATATTTTGAATCACCAGTAATTGAGCCAAAGAATTTATTTGTTTCATCTGTAGGTGAATCTAGTGATATTGTTAAAAAAGAATTTTACGAATTCGTTGATAAAAGCGAAAGAGAAATCGTTTTGCGTCCTGAAGGCACTGCAAGCATTATAAGGGCTGTCATTGAAAATAAAATTATTAATCAAGAAATTCATCCAATTCGTGTCTATTACATAGAACCAATGTTTAGATATGAAAGACCACAAAGTGGTCGTTTACGTGAATTTCATCAATTTGGAATAGAATGCATAGGTACAAACTCATACATGGATGATGTAGAAACACTAATATTTGCATACCAAATTATTAATTCCTTGGGAATAAAGCATATAACATTATCAATCAATAATATTGGTAATTTTAATTCTAGAAGTAAATGAATTGCTGCATTGACAAAATATTTTAAAAAATATGAAAAAGATTTAACATCAGATTCAATTAATCGTATTAATACTAATCCATTAAGAATCCTTGATGATAAAATTGATGGCAAAAAAGACTTTGTTAAAAAAGCGCCTAAAATAGATGAATATCTAACTGAAGAAGAGATCGAATATTTTGAAAATATTGTCAATGAATTAAAAAGACGAAAAATCCCTTTTATAATTGATTCAACAATGGTAAGAGGTTTAGATTACTATACAAATTTTGTGTTTGAAATTAATAGTACTGAACCTAAGCTATCTGCACAATCTACGTTATTAGGTGGTGGAAGATATAATAATTTACTTGGTAAATTAGGAGCAAAAGATGAAGGGTGCATTGGTTTTGCTTGCGGAATCGAAAGAATTATTGAGCAAATAGAGTTAGAAAATATAATATTGAAAACTAACTGTGCTGCTAAAGTAATTATTGCTCCTTTAGATAGTAAATGTAACTTTATGGCACTTGATTTATTAATTGAATTAAGAAAACACAATATTAGTGCTATTTGTAATTTTAATTCAAATAAAATTCGTAGTCATTTTAATTTAGCTGATAAAACAAATTGTGAACAAGTAATTATTGTTGGTGAAAAGGAATTAAAAAATAATAAAGTTTTAATTAAAAATCAAAAAACATTAAAACAAGTAGAAGTTGATGCTAAAAAAATTGTCAATTTTTTAAAAGGTGAATAATTGTGAAACTTATAGAGCTTAATTGTGGTGAAATATCTAATAAAAATATTGGTCAGAATATAAAAATTAATGGTTGAGTTAAAAACATTAGAAAACTAGGATCATTAATATTTATGGAAATTAAAGATCGCTTTGGTTTTGTTCAGGTTGTTGTTGAGCAAGATAATAAATTCTTTAATGAAATTTATCATACACCAATTCAATCAACAATTTGTGTTGCCGGTGTTGTTCAAAAAAGAAAAAGTGTAAATAACAAAATTAAAAATGGTGATATCGAAATAATTTTAAATGACTACATCATTTATTCAAAAGCTAAAACACTTCCAATTTCTATAGAAGTTGATAGTAATGTTTCTGAAAATATTCGTTTAAAGTATCGCTACTTGGATCTAAGAAGAGATAATATGCAAAATAATCTTGTATTTAGATCTGAATTATTACTTGCTATACGTAATTTTCTAAGTAAGCAAAATTTTATAGAGGTTGAGACTCCTTACTTATCAAAAGCTACACCTGAAGGAGCAAGAGATTATATAGTTCCTACAAGAAACAAAGCGAATGCATTTTATGCATTGCCCCAATCTCCACAAATATATAAGCAGCTATTAATGGTTGCTGGTGTAATGAAATATTTTCAAATTGCCCGTTGTTTCCGTGATGAAGATTTACGAGCAGATCGTCAACCAGAATTTACTCAACTTGATTTTGAGATGTCATTTGTTGATGAGCTAAAAATTCAATCAATAATCGAGGATATGTTTAAAACAATTTTAAAAAAACAACTAAATATTGATATTAAAATTCCTTTTGAACGAATGCCATATGACGTTGCAGTTAATACCTATGGTAGCGATAAACCAGATTTACGATTTGATTTAAAATTAAATGATGCAACTAAAATATTTAAAAACACAAAATTCCGTATATTTGCTGATGGTATAAAAAACAACAAAGTAATCAAATATATTATTACTAATAAGTTGTTTGATAAAACACAAATTGAAACTTTAAGAAAATATGCTAAAGATAATAAAGCATATGATTTGATTTATCTTTCTCTAAAAGATAAAGTTATTTCCGGTTCTATAAAAAATGTTATTGAACATGAAACAATTAATAAGATTTTTGCTAGCCATAAAATTGAATCAGGAACATTGTTTATGGTTTGTGATAATTTAGAAATTACTAATCAATCATTAGGAGCTGTAAGAAATCTATTGGGCTCAATGTTAAATTTAAAAGATGCAAAAAAACTTAAATTTGTTTGAATTACAAATTGACCATTATATGAATATAATGATGAAGAAAAACGATATGTAGCTGCACATCATCCATTTACTTCACCAACAATAGAATCATTAAAGACATTTGACACTGATAAAAAGAATGCTAAAGCAAGAGCGTATGATATAGTATTAAATGGTTACGAAATTGGTGGTGGAAGCATTAGAGTATCAGATGCTAATATTCAAAATAGAATGTTTAAATCTATTGGTTTAAGTGAAAAGGAAATTAAAGAAAAATTTGGCTTTATGCTAGAAGCTTTTAGTTATGGCGTACCTCCACATGGTGGAATTGCTTTAGGAATTGATCGATTAGTAATGTTGTTAGTTAATGCACAAACTATAAGAGATGTAATCGCTTTCCCTAAAGATAGCCAAAACACTGATCAAATGATGCGCTCACCAAGTGAAGTAAATCAAGAATCACTTGATGAACTATTTTTAAAAATTAATAATAAACACTAAATAGCACTTAATCTATTTGGTTTATCCATGAGTTTTTAATTTATGGCGCGCCTTAAAGGACTCAAACCTTTAACCTTTTGATCCGAAGTCAAATGCTCTATTCAATTGAGCTAAAGGCGCATGTCACAATTATAGATTAATATGTATCTATTTTTTGTTTAACAAATCTAAAATGTTGTTTTTAATCACATCAGCTTTTGTACCAAATACAGCATAAACTGATGTTTTAGATGGATGTATTACACCTTGAGCACCAAGTGCAACCAACTCTTCATCTTTTACAATACTTGCATTCTTAACTTGAATTCTTAATTTTGTAATGCATGCTGTAACATTAACAATGTTATCTTTACCACCATAAGCATCAATAATATTTAATGCTAAAATTTGATTATCATTTAATTTAGTTAAATCAACATTTGATTTGTTTACATTAGCACTTGCATTTTGGTTTTTATTTGCTGCAATCTTAGCTTGATAATCTTTTTTTGTAAATAAAGTAGTATTTCCACCCCGTCCAGGAGTTTTAATATCCTTTTTAACAATAATAATCCAGAAACTAAAGAAATAAATTGGAACATATGCTAAACCAATAACCAATGCTTTTCAGCAACACACATTAGCACCTAAAACATCAGGCAAAATACCATAGATTGTGAAATCAATTAATCCAGCTGAGAATGCTATACCCATGTTAGCATGCCAAATATTCATTAATCAAAATGAAATACCACAAAATATTGAATGAAATCCTCAGAATAATGCAGGAGATAAGAATAAGAATGTAAATTCAATTGGTTCAGTAATACCGGTTAAAAATGAAGTAAGTGCAGCACCTAGAACTGCTGATAAAGCTAATTTACGATTTTGACCTTTTGGTGCAGCCACTACCATAGCTGCAGCAGCAGCTGGTAAACCAAAAATCATAAATGGATATTTACCCTGCATATATTGTCCAGGATTTGCGGTTGAGAATCCGTCAATATTAACAAAATCTTTCATGTTAATTATATGACTTGTTCCATCAGATAGTTGAATACTTGAACCAGAAAATTGACTAGCTATAGCTCAACAGTTTTGATCACCAACAATTATATGTAACGCATCTCTAGAAAGAATTCCTTTAGCCACACCAAATTCAAATCATGTTGGAAAATCCATTACATGTTGACCATTAATAATCATTTCACTATCTAAATTAATTTGTCCCCCAGCTGCAGTTTGTCAAAGTGGTATATAAAATGCATGATGCAAACCAAATGGAACTAGTGCTCTTTCAATGTAACCAAATATTAATGAGTTAATACCATAAAGAGTACTATTTGATAGTACATCTCCAAATAAATATATACCTCTACCGATTAAAGGCCAAATTAAACTAAAAATTAATGAGACAATAATCATTACTCCAAAAGTAATGATCGGAATAAATCTTACACCTGAGAAAAATCCTAATGAAGTAGGCATTTTTATATTTTTAAATTTATTGTAAAGAATAGCCACTACCGATCCTACAACAATACCACCAAATACACTTGTTTGTAAAGAAGTAATACCGATATTACTTGTAAATATAGCATCAAACTCCTGAAAAGATAAGATGTAAAATAGGAATCGAATTTTATCTTCATCCATTGGCACAATAAATACTGATTGTAATGCACAAAATATAATTCATCCAACTAATGCCGATAGTCCCGATGACCCCGCATCATTAGTAAATGTTATGGCAATTGATACACAAAATAAAATTGGCAAATTACCAAATATAGCATTACCAGGAACTTGCAATACTTTACCAATTATTAGCATTGCTTCGCTATTAGCATTATTAATGATAGAACTTCCAATTCCTAAGAATAATCCAGCAATTGGCAACATGGCAATAGGTAACATTAAACCACGAGAAAGTTTAGCAATAAATTCCTTAATACCATCATTACTTTTTGTTTTTGATGGATTTATTTTCGCATATTTTTTCCATCTATTTCTTGGTTCAGAGTTAATATTTTTAATAGGATGTAAATCGTACGATTTAATTATTTCATCCTTTGCATAAAATCTTTTTTGTGTATACATAATTATTTATTTGCGATTGCTTCAATACCAGGTAGTGGTGAACCTTCAATAAGTGTTAAAGAAGCTCCACCACCAGTTGATACAAAACTAAAATCCGATTCCTTATAACCTAATTGTTCTATTGCTGCAGCTGAATCACCACCGCCAATTAATGTGTAACAACCTTTGGTTGTTAATTCAGCCAATTTTTTAGCAATACTTTTAGTTCCATTTTGATAATTTTTAAATTCAAAAACACCACATGGACCATTTCATACAACTGTTTTTGCATTATCTAAAGTTTCATTAAATAGTTTAATAGTTTGATCTCCAATATCTAAACCTTCATAATCTTTAAAACCATCATTTTTATTTATCAACACGCCTGGAGCATCAATAAATTCTTTACTACAATATGCATCTTTAGTTAATACAATTTTATCTTTTCCTTTTTCTAACATTTGTGTTGCAAATTCATACATTTCAGGTTCACAAATGCTTTTACCTATATCATATCCTTGTGCTGCTAAAAATGTGTATGCCATACCACCACAAATAATAATCTTATCAACCTTAGGTAGTAAATTGTTAATTACTTTAATCTTATCACTTACCTTTGCCCCACCTAAAATAGCAACATATGGTTGTTTTGGATGCTCAATGGCTCGACTAATAGAATTAATTTCTTTTTCTATTAAGAAACCAATGCATGAATCTTTAATGTTCTGAGCAATACCAACATTTGATGCATGAGCACGATGTGCTGTGCCAAATGCATCATTAACGAAACAATCACCTAAATTTGCTCAAAACTTAGCAAGTTCATTGTTGTTTTTTGATTCTAATTTAACAACTGTATTTTTAGCATCAACATCATAGTATCTTGTGTTTTCTAGCAAAAGAAATTGACCAGGTTGTAATTGTTCAACTCTTTGTTTTATGATTGAATAATCTAATGATGGTTCAAAAATAACTTTATTGTTCGGAAATAATTCCTGAAGCCTTTTGGCAACTGGAGCTAATGTTTTTTTGTTTGATTTTATATCATCAATGGATTTAATTCGGCCTAAATGGCTTAAGCCAATGATACAACAATTCCTCTCCAATAAATATTTAATTGTTGGAATAGCAGCAACTATTCTTTTATCATTGAGTAAAGTGTTATCTTTGATGGGAACATTAAAATCAAACCTAACAATAACTTTCTTATTGTTTAAATCTAAATCTTTTAATGTTTTTTTATTTTCATACATACTTATTTCAAATTAGCAGTATATAAAATTGTTCTTACTAACTGATTAACATATGATGATTCATTGTCATATCAAGCAAATAGTTTGTACATCTTTTTACCATTCACATCAATCATCATTGTTAGCTTAGGATCAAAGATTGAACCATGTGTTTCACTTATAATATCACATGAAACAATTTCGTCACCATTATAACCTAATGTCTCGTTAGCAGCAGATTTCATTGCTTTATTGATTTGCTCTACTGTAGGAGCTTTAGCCAATTCAACTACTAGATCAACTATTGAACCTGTAATTGTAGGTACACGGACTGCTAATCCATGAAGTTTACCTTTTAACTTAGGTAAAACCAAACCAATGGCTTTAGCAGCACCTGTTGATGTTGGTACCATACTAATTGCTGCAGCACGTGCTCTTCTTAAATCTTTATGTGGAGCATCTTGTAAACGTTGATCTGCTGTATAAGCATGGATTGTTGTCATCATACCTTTTACGATTCCAAATTTATCATCAAGAACTTTTACAATTGGTGCCAAACAATTTGTTGTACATGATGCACCTGAAATAATTTTGTCAGTTTTTTTAATTATTTTATGATTTACATTGTAAACAATTGTTGGAATACCATCACCTTTTGCTGGTGCAGAAATAATAACTTTTTTAGCTCCAGCTTTTAAATGTTTACTTGCATTTTCTTTATCTACAAAACGACCAGTTGATTCAACAACTAAATCAACTTTTAATTTTTTTCAAGGTAACGATGCTGGATCTTTTTCAGCATATACTGGTATTTTCTTTGTACCAATTATTATGTTGTTTGTAGCATCAGCAGAAATATTTGCTTTAAATATTCCGTGTGCTGAATCATACTTTAATAGATGAGCTAATGTTTTAGCATCTGTTAAATCATTTATAGCTACAATTTGAACATTCTTATTACTATAAAGTTCTTTAAATACCAATCTTCCAATTCGTCCAAAACCATTAATTGCAATTTTAATCATGTTAACACCTAATGCCTAATATTAATATTAATCAATTAATATTATATAGTAAAAATAATTTAGAAAGTTTTTTTGAAAAATTAGCACTCTATGGTATAATGTGCTAAAAGGCAATATTTAGATTTGATAAGGAGTTAGCATGATTAATCCAGTATTAATAACAAGAGGAATAGTTGTTTTTCCTGACACTAAAAAGAAATTGATTGTTGGTCGTAAAAAATCAATAAATGCTATTATTGCTGCTAACAATAATAATAAGCAAATTTACGTTTTTTCTCAAAAAGACCCTAAGGTTGATGAGCCAAGCTTAAACCAAATATATTGTAATGGTACATTGTGTGAAATTGTTGAATTTAAAAAAATTCAAGATGATGAATATAATGTAGTTTTAAAAGGTTTAAGTCGAGTTATTACAAGAAAATTTGTTGAAAAAAATGAATATATTATCACAGATGCTGAAATAATAAAAGAAGAAAAAATTACTAATAAAAACATAAAAGATAAAATGAATCTTTTAATGAGTTTATTAGTTAAATACTCAAAGCAACAACCTTCTCCAGGTTTGAAAAAATTATTAAGTTCTTCATATTCGCCAATTAAGTTAATCGACCAATTAGCTGATTTGATTCCTATGAGTTTTAAAAAAACTCAATCAATACTTGAGCAAACTAATGTAATAAATCGAATTGAAATTATTTGCGGTGTGATTGCCAATCCTGAAGATGCCATAGGTATTGAAAATGAGATTAATAGCAAGATTAATCAAGACTTAAGTAAGCAACAAAAAGAATTTTATTTGCGTCAAAAATTGGGAGCAATTAAAGAGGAACTAGGCCAAATTTCTTCAACAGAGAATGATATAAAAAATCTTCGAGACAAGGTGAACTCATCACCATATCCAGAGAACATTAAAAAACGTGCACTTGAAGAAATTTCTCGTATGGAGTCAACAATGAATCCGCAAGAGAATTCAATAACACGAAGTTATCTTGATTGATTATTAAACCTTCCATATTGACAACAAACTCAAGATAAAAACAATATTACTAATGTAGAAAATTCATTGAATAAAACCCATTATGGTCTTGAAAAGGTTAAAGAACGTATTATTGAATATTTAGCCGTTAAAGCTAAATCACCTAAATCTAAATCACCAATTATTTGTTTGGTTGGACCTCCTGGAGTTGGTAAATCAACATTAGCAAAATCTATTGCTGATGCTATAGGTAAAAAATTTATTAAGATATCTCTTGGTGGTGTTCATGATGAATCTGAAATCAGAGGACATAGAAAAACTTATTTAGGTTCAATGCCAGGAAGAATTATTAAAGGCATGAAGAATGCTGAAGTAGTTAACCCATTATTCTTATTAGATGAACTTGATAAGATGACTAATGATAATTTACATGGCGATCCTGCAAGTGCACTACTTGAGGTATTGGATCCTGAACAAAATACAAATTTCATGGACAATTATATTGAAGAACCATATGATTTATCAAAAGTAATGTTTGTTGCTACTGCTAACTATATAGAACAAATTCCTGAACCATTATTTGACCGTTTAGAAATAATTGAATTGACATCATATACTGAAAAAGAGAAATTACAAATAGCTAAGAATTATTCTATTCCTAAAATTTTTAAACAAACAGGTTTAACAGATAGCGAATTAAAGTTTAAAGATGATGCTATTTCGTACATTATTAATCGTTATACAAAGGAAGCAGGGGTTCGTGAACTTGAGCGTTTAATTAATAAAATTGCCCGTAAATTCATCGTTAGACAGTTACATAAAGAAATTAAAACACAAGTTATTGACATTGAAGCTGTAAGAAAATATCTTGATAAAGAGATTTATGAATATAACGTTCGTGAAAAAGTAAGTATTCCAGGTATTGTTAATGGTATGGCTTACACAACTGCTGGTGGTGATTTACTACCAATCGAAGTAACTTGTTTTGATGGTAAAGGTCAAATTATAATCACAGGTAATTTGAAAGAAACAATGAAGGAATCTGCAACAGTTGCTATTGGTTATGTAAAGGCTAATGCAGAAAAATATGGATTGAAAAATTTCAATTTTAAAAATAAGGATATCCATATTCATGTTCCTCAAGGTGGAGTTCCTAAAGATGGTCCAAGTGCTGGAGTAACATTAACAACTGCAATTATTTCTTCATTAACAAAACATAGTGTTCCATCGCATATTGCTATGACTGGTGAAATCACTTTGCGAGGTAAAGTATTGATAATCGGTGGAATTAAAGAAAAGGTTATTTCTGCATTTAGAGGTGGAGTAAATGAAATATTTATTCCTAAGTCAGATGAACGATTTTTAAAAGATGTTCCAGAGGAAGTAAGAAGCAAAATTAAATTTCATTTAGTTGAACAATATAGTGAAATTTACAACACGATTTTCAAAAAATAATCTTTGAATCATTTAATAAGATTCCTATCTCTTTAAAGATAGATTTTTATTTTTATTTATTTAATATATTTAAAAATGTATCATATATTTAAGTATGAATAGTCGTCAAGTTATTACAAGCTTGAATTTTCAACCATTTCAATTGAAACCACAAATCTTTTCAATTGTAGTGGTTTTGACTATCTTACTAATTGCTTTTATAGTTTATTATGTAAAGCTAAAAAAAATACAACCAAATAAAGCACCTAGCGGCTATGTGTTAGCCATCCAGGTGTATATCTCATACATTAGGGGGTTAGTTGTTGATATCCTTGGTCCTGAATTTAAAAAAATAACTTCTTATTTTTTGTATTTATCTTCTTACATTCTATTATCTAACATCATTGGCATTTTTGGACTTGCAGATCCTACTACATCATTAACAGTAACACTTTCAATGGGTTTTGTAATGTTCATTGGTTGCATTGTTATTGGATTTAAATATCAAAAATTAAGTTGACTAAAGAAATTTACATATTGTATTAAAGTTAAAGGAAAACAAATTCCGATAATGATCAATCCATTTGAAATTTCTTCACAAATTACACCATTGATTTCAATCTCATTCCGTCTATGAGGAAATATTTTTGCAGGTAGTTTAATCATTAGTTTATGATTCTACTTTACTGCTTATATCTCAAAAAACATCCCTATTATTGGTATGTTTAACTTACTAGGTGGATTATCATCTGTACCATTACATATGTATTTTGATTTGTTGTGTGGTGTTGTGCAAACATTGGTATTTACTTTATTGACTATAGTATATTGAACTTTAGAAAAAGGATTTTCACATGAAGAAAATCTCAAAAGAGTTAATAAAGTTGCATTACTAAATAAAATAGAAGCTAGATAATTTAAAAGGAGAAAAATATGGATAGTGGAGTTCTAAATAACTTGTTTTCAGCAATAGCCCAATTAGGAGAATCATCAGATCGCCTTGGTGCATTTATTGGTGCAGGAATAGCAATGATAGGTGCATTAGGTACAGGTATTGGACAAGGATATGCTGCTGGTCGAGCTGCTGAAGCTGTAGCAAGAAATCCAGAAGCAGAATCAAAAATCCGTACAATGATGATTGTTGGATGTGCGATTGCTGAAACTGCATCTATTTATTCATTAATCATTGCAATATTATTAATCTTTGTTGCTTAATTTAAATGAAAAGAGTTGCTAAGGTATTATCTTCTATTAGCTTATGTTTATTGGTAATGATACCAATAATTTTTTCTACTAGTTGTGCTCCAATAGATAAAGAAGATATAATTAGTGATTTATTTCCAAATTTATGGGTATTTTTAACACATATATTTGCTGCAATAATTTTATTGATTGTGTGCATCTATATCGTTTGAAAGCCAACAAAAACAAATTTAGCAAAAAGACAAGAATACATTCAAAACGAAATTAATAAAGCAGAAGAGATAAGAAAGAATGCTTTAAAACAATTAAGTGTTGCTGAGCAAACTAAAATTGAAGCATTTGAAAATGCAAAAAAAATTATTGATGATGCTAATAAACAGGCATATCAAAATAAACTCGAAATCGAGCAACAAGCAATTAACAATTCTGAAAAAGTAAGATTACAAGCTGAAAGTGATGCAAAGAAGATTAAAACAAAAATCGAGCAAACAATGAATAAACAAATTGTTGATATTGCTTTAGCTGCATCAAGTTCCTTATTAAAATCAAAAGTTTCAAAAAAAGACTCAGAAGACTTTGTCAATGATTTTATAACTACTTTAAATAAAAATAAAGCTAAGGGTGGGAAGTAAATATGTCTAATAATTCAATGAACGTTTACTCATCTTATTCAATAGTTTTATATGAGTATGCAAAAGCAGACAAAGATATTAAAAAATATTTTCAGCAAGCTAAATGACTATTAGGTCTTTTAACAGCGCAAAAACATTATTTACATAATTTTTTTGCAAACTATAGTATTGATAAAACTCAACGTAAACAAATTATTGATTTAATTGCTCATAATATGTTAACAAAAAAGTTCAAATATTTTTTATATACAATCATTGATTTTAATCGTGCTAAATTAATAATTAAAATATTAAAAAAATTTTTAGATCTATGTGCCAATGATCTCGATATAAAAAATGTTGAAGTATTTTCAGCCTTTGAATTGAACCAAAATTTGTGTGAAAAATTAAAAAAAGCTCTTGAGAAATATTACAAAACAAAAATAAATATTAACTACCATGTTGATGAAAATTTAATTGGTGGTATTAAAGTTAAAACTAATTTTGGATCAATTGATAATACTTATCAATCTAAATTAAAAAATTTAAAAGAAACATTAACATGACCATATCAAAACAATAACAAGTAAGCAAGGGGACACAATGGCAAAAAATATTAGTAATTTAACAAATGCTATAAAAGCAAGAATACAAAAATATTCAAATGATGCAATAATAAGTGAAGAAGGAAAAGTAATTTCCGTTGGTGATGGAATTGTTATAGTTTCCGGATTAAATAACGTAATGCTTAATGAAATGGTTAAATTTGAAAATGGCAGTTATGGTATGGCACTTAATCTTGAAGAAGATTATACTGGTATAGTTATGCTAGGTGATTATGAAAACATTGCAGAGAATAGTATTGTTAAACGTACACATAAAGTTGTTTCAATTGGTGTTGGTGATGCTTTAAGTGGAAGAGTAATTAATTCACTCGGCGAACCAATTGATGGTAAGGGTCCGATTAAATATGATCATTTTGAGCCAATAGACACTATTGCTCCTGGTGTTATGGAACGTCAAAGCGTTGACCAACCACTTGAGACAGGAATTTTAGCTATTGATTCAATGTTTCCAATAGGAAAGGGACAAAGAGAATTAATCATTGGTGATCGCCAAACAGGTAAAACAAGTATTGGTATTGACACTATCATTAACCAAAAAGGTAAAAATGTCCATTGTGTTTATGTTGCTATTGGACAAAAAAATTCATCTATTGTTCAAGTAGTATCAACTTTAGCTACATATGGAGCATTAAGTTATACAACAATTATTTCTGCTACAGCAAGTGATATTCCTGCGCTTAAATATATTGCACCGTTTAGTGGTATGACTATTGCTGAATATTGAATGAAAAAAGGTGAAGATGTTTTAATAATTTTTGATGATTTAACAAAACATGCAGTAAGTTATCGAACAATTTCATTGTTATTACGTCGACCTCCTGGCCGTGAGGCTTATCCAGGTGATATTTTCTATTTACACTCACGTTTACTTGAGCGTGCAGGTAAATTAAATAAAAAAAATGGGAATGGAAGTATTACTGCATTACCTATAATTGAGACACAAGCTGGTGATATTTCAGCATATATTCCAACTAATGTAATTTCTATTACTGATGGTCAATTATTTATGGTTACATCATTATTTAATGAGGGTCAAAGACCTGCAATTAGTGTTGGCTTATCTGTATCCCGTGTTGGTTCTGCTGCTCAGATTAATGCAATTAAACAAGCTGCTGGAAGTTTAAAACTAGATCTTGCACAATACGAAGAACTTTCTGCATTTAGTCAATTTGGTAGTGAATTAGATAAAACCACAAAAGACATATTGGAACATGGTAAAAGAATTATGGCAATGATTAAACAGCCATTATGTAAACCTATTGATCAAATTGATCAAGCAATTATTTTACTTTGCATAAAATATCGATTAGTTAAATGAATTCCTGTTGATTTAATCTCTCAATTTATTAATAAATTAATTATCAACTTCAAAAAATCAGAATTAAGAAAAAAACTTACTAAAGAGAAGAGGTTTGATGAAAAATTATCAAATGATTTTATTAAGGAAATTAAAAAACAAATCTTAGAATTTATCAGTGGAATCAAAGATTATGATTTTAAAAAATATGGTTCTATAGAAGAGTTTGCAGAACTAAAAACTAAATAACTATGGCTTCATTAAGTAATATTAAAAAACAAATTATATCAATTAAAAAGACTTCAAAGATTACACAAGCCATGAAGTTAGTTTCAACTATTAAAATGCAACACCAAAAAAGTCAATTTTCTAATGTGACAAAATTTATGAATTCTTTATACAATTTGTTACATGATTTAGCTGTGAGATCTAAATATGAAAATATATTTAGTAATAAAACTAACTCTAATAAAAAACTATACATTTTAATTACTTCATCATTAGGTCTTTGCGGATCTTTTAATGTTAATGTATGCAAACATTTATTAGGTATTTTAAATAATGATGATGATATCTATGTTATTGGCACACAAGGATTGAGTTATTTGAGAAATCATGGATATATTAAACAAATTAAGTCAACATTTACATTTGATTCATTAAATTTAGATTATTTGGATTTGTTTTATATTAATCAAACAGCTATTGATAAATTTAAAAATGGGGTTTATTCTGAAATACATATTGTGTATACAAAATATGTAAATTCTTTAAATTTTGTTCCTGTTGATTTAAAAGTCCTACCAATTAAACGATCATTATTTAGTGAAAAATATGTTGATGAAAACAATATAACTGAACTTAATAATAAAGGTAAAATCATTGAACTTGAATCAAAAAGATCTGAAATTATTAAGTCTTTAATCCCCTTCTTTTTTGGTTCGTTGCTTTTTTCATGTATGGTTGAATCACAACTATGTGAACATACATCAAGAAGAAATGCCATGGAAGTTGCAACAGATAATGCCAATGAATTAATTGATAAATTAAAAAATACATATAACCAAGAGCGTCAAAACAAAATTACACAAGAAATTACAGAAATTATTGCAGGAGCAAGCGAATAAGGAACAAATATGAAAATCAAAAAAAATAATAGAACTAATGTTAAGAATAAAAATAATGACAATGGTTGAATTGTTGAAATAATTGGACCTGTAGTTAATGTTCAATTTCCACACAATAATTTACCACAAATTTATGATGCTTTAAAAATTGAAATTGCTAAAAATAAGTTTCTTGTACTTGAAGTAGAACAAATTTCTGGTGATGATGTTGTTAAATGCATTTCTATGGGTTCAACTGATGGATTAAAACGTTTACAACCAGTAATCCAAACTCATCAACCTATTCTAGCTCCTGTTGGTGAAGGTGTACTTGGAAGAATGTTCAATGTTATTGGTGAACCAATTGATAACAAACCAATGCCAACAAGCAAAATTTCATATGCACCCATTTATGCATCTGCTCCTAATTTTGCTGAACAATCAACTAAAGTTGAAACATTAGAAACCGGTATTAAAATTATTGATTTATTAATTCCTTATATGAAAGGTGGTAAAATTGGATTATTTGGTGGTGCAGGAGTTGGTAAAACTGTTCTTGTGCAAGAATTAATTCATAATGTTGCTACAAATCACAATGGTCTTAGTGTTTTTGCTGGTGTTGGCGAAAGAACTCGTGAAGGAAATGATTTGTACCATGAAATGGTAGAGAGTGGTGTTATTAATAAAACTGCATTAGTATTTGGTCAAATGAATGAATCACCTGGTGCAAGAATGCGTGTTGGATTAACAGCCTTAACTATGGCAGAGTATTTCCGTGATCAAAAGAAACAGAATGTATTATTGTTTATTGATAACATTTATCGATTTACCCAGGCTGGTAGTGAAATTTCAGCATTATTAGGACGTATGCCATCAGCAGTAGGTTATCAACCAACACTTGATTATGAAATGGGCCAATTGCAAGAGAGAATTACATCTACAAAAAATGGATCTATTACTTCTATACAGGCTATTTATGTTCCAGCTGATGACTTAACAGATCCTGCTCCTGCTACAACATTTTCACATCTTGATGCAAAAACTGTTCTTGACCGTAAAATTGCCTCATTAGGTATTTATCCTGCAATTAATCCACTTGAATCAAGTTCAAGATTATTAGACCCTAATATTGTTGGTATTGAACATTACAAAGTTGCCCGAGCTGTTCAAGAAATATTACAAAAATTTGAAGAATTACAAGACATTATTTCTATTCTTGGTATTGATGAATTGAGTGAACAAGACAAAATTATTGTTAATCGCGCACGTAAAATTCGCAACTTTTTATCACAACCATTTCATGTAGCTGAAAAATTTAGTGGATATTATGGAGCATATGTAAATTTAAAGGATACTATTCGCTCGTTTAAAGAGATTATTGATGGTAAATGTGATGATATTCCTGAACAATATTTCCTATATGCATCAACAATTGATGAAGTAAGACAAAGAATGAAGGTTAAAAAATAATGCTTGGGAAAACTTTTCATTTAGTTGTTAATACACCAACAGGTATCTTGTTTGAAGATGATATTATTCAAGCAGAAATTTGTTCATCTAAAGGATATTATGTTTTGCTAGTTAATCATGCACCTATTATTGGCGCAATGCGAACAAGCGTTTTGTATTTTAGAGATCAAAACAATAATCGCATACAAACAATAGTAAATGAAGGAGCTTTTCATTTTAATGAAAATGTATTAAATATTTTTACTGATTTTTTCTGCTTCAACAACCAAGATAAAGTGAATGTTCTTAAAATTAGACAAGAGCAAATTCAAAAAGTGTTAAAATCGAAATATGCTAATGAAAAAGAACATGAACATATAACAAGCAAATTAAAAGAAAACATACTACAATTAAAGAAATTTGCCAAAATTTAATTTAATACCATTTATTATTTTTAAAACTATACTTAATTAATATGAAGAATTTAGATAAAAAAGTTATTATTGTCATAAATGCAGGAAGTTCATCTATTAAATACAAAATATTTAAGAAAAGCAATGATGAAGTTGTTGCTTCAGGCCAAATTGAAAAAATAGGAAATCCACAGTCAATATTTCTATTGAAATATGGTCAAAAGAAAATATCACAAAATTTACCTATTCCAAACCATAAAGAAGGTATTCAAAAAATTCTTAATGAATTAAAAAGAAATAAAATTATTGTTAATACAAACGATATTTATGCAATTGGCCATCGTGTAGTTATGGGTGGTAATTCATTCAATAAATCAACTATATGAACCCCTATAGTAAAGAAACATGTGGTAGATTTCTTTTCATTAGCACCATTACATAACCCACCTGAAGTTCAAACAATAGATGTTTTTGAAAAAATATTGCCAAAAGTTAAAAATGTATGTGTTTTTGACACATCTTTTCATAGAACCATTCCTACTTTTAATCATTACCCATTAGATCAAAAAGTAGTTAAAAAGTACAAAATATATAAATACGGAATGCATGGTACAAGTTATCGTTTTGTCGTTGAAAAAATGAAAACAGTTTTGAAGAAGAAAAACATAAACTTAGTAGTTTGCCATTTAGGTAATGGTGCAAGTATTTGCGAAGTAGTAGATAGCAAATCATTAAATACTACAATGGGCTTGACACCATTAGAAGGGCTAATGATGGGTACACGTTGTGGTGATATTGACCCAAGTATAGTTACTTATTTAATCCGTCAAGGTTATTCTGTTGATAAGGTTGATAACTTATTAAATAAGGAATCTGGTTTAAAAGGTTTAACTGGTTATAATGATTGCCGTGATGTTGAATATCAAGCATCAAAAGGAAACAAAAATGCTATTCTTGCTTTAGATATGTTTATTTCTCGTATTGCTAAGTATGTAGCAACCTATGCTAATGAAATATTAGTTCATGGCAAAATTGATGGCATTGTATTTACTGCTGGTATTGGTGAAAATTCTAAATTCATAATTAAGAAAATTGTTGAAAAATTACCAATTTTGAATTTGAAATTGAATGAAAAGAAATTGAATGAACAATATTCAGATTGAAAATTAATTTCTGATCCTAAATCAAAGATTAAAATGTATCAAGTTCACACTAATGAAGAATTAATGATTGAACAAGACGTAAAAAGGTTAGTAAAATAATACTTATTTTTTAAGTAATTTATTAATATCTTGAGCAATAGTTTTGGCATTATCACCAAAAATTAAAATTACAGAATTATTAGATTTTGTCATTCCTTTAATTTCGTATTTCTTTTGCAAACTTGGATTAATTAAATTAACATTTTTTAAAACTATTTGAACGCTTGATAATGTTGCAGAAACATTTTCAATATTTTTAATGTCACCAAGGTCCATAACAAAATTATTGATATCAAATTTATATTTTTTTGAATAAATTAATTCTGTATTTTTTGTATTAGCAATTTTTTTGGCTTTACAATACAAAACAATTTCAAATATTCCTAAGGTAATAATGTCTAATAAAACTCGTCTAAAAATATTCATAGTTAATTTTTAATTATAGTATAGTAATATCTATGAAGAAAAAACTATTATCAGGTATTCAGCCATCAAATAAACTAACTTTAGGTAACTATTTTGGCGCAATTAAATCCTATGTTGATTTTCAAAATGATTATGATTCATATATTTTTGTAGCTAATTTACATGTTATTACAAATCCTAAAATTGATAATAAATTAATTTTAGAAAATACAAAAAATGTAGTTTGCATGTACTATGCTTGCGGTCTTGATTTGAAAAAGAATCATGTTTTTCTTCAATCAGATATTATAGCACATCCGGCATTAGAACATGTTTTAATGTGTAATGCTACTATTGGTGAACTTAACCGAATGACCCAATTTAAAGATAAATCAAAAAAATTTACTAATGCTAATGGCACTGACACCATTCCAGCAGGATTATTTACATATCCTGTATTAATGGCGGCTGATATTTTACTATATGATGCTGAAATTGTACCAGTTGGCAGTGACCAAAAACAACATATGGAATTGACAAAAAACCTAGCATTAAGGATGAATAAAAAGTATGGTAATCTTTTTACAATTCCTAAGCCATATATCCCAAAAGCAGGAGCAAGAATTATGGATTTACAAGATCCATCAATTAAAATGTCAAAATCTACTGAAAGTCAAAAAGGTGTTGTTTATTTATTAGATGATTTAGAAACAGTTCGCAAAAAAATTATGTCAGCTAAAACTGATGCACTTAATAAAATTACCTATGACCCTATTAATCAACCAGGTGTAAGTAACTTAGTTACCATCTATAGCGCATTAACAAATCTTAGTTTTGAAAAAATAGAGCACAAATATAAAAATTCAAATTACGGTATTTTCAAAAAAGATTTAGCAGATTTGCTAGTTAAATTCTTAGTTGGAATTCAAAAGAAATATAAAGAAGCATATAAAAATTATGAAAAAGAGATATTACCAATTTTAAAATCTAATAAAATTGAATTAAATAAAATAGCTAATAAAAAACTTGCACTAGTTTATAAAAAAATAGGTATTGAAAAATAAAATGCACTCAAAATTAAAAAAAAGATATTTAATTCTGTCTGATCTTGATGGAACATTATTAAATAATAAAAGTGAGCTTGATAAATTAACAATTGATGTTATTAGAGAGTTAATCAGAAAAGGTCATGTTTTTTGTTTACTTACTGGTCGCCCACCAGAAACATCATTATGAGTTTATGAGCAATTAGGACTAAAACATTTACTTTCCAATCATAATGGTTCATACATATGGCATCCAAAAAATCCAGAATTTAAAGCTTTAAGTTTCAGTTTTAGTTTTGACGTTATCAAAAAAATATTAAAACAAAAAGTTATTAAAAAATCAGCAAGAAATATTGTCATTTTGAATAATAAAGGTGCTTTTGTTTCACATTTCCCAACTACTACTAAAGAAAAAGAATGATATTATCAGAACCTTCATATTTGTGATAATGGTCATTTATTCAAAATTGAACCAGATTTTTCTAATGTTAAAGGTATTGATGTACAAACTGTAATTTTGATGTTATCTGATACATCTAAACTTGATGATATTATGTACTTGTTCCATTTACATTCTCAAACATTAACTGCTAGGTTTTGGAGAGAAAGTCGTAATGGTCTTGTTATTGAAATCAATTCTCAATTTGCATGTAAAGGTAAAAGTATTGAATTTATATCTAATTACTATGGTATCACTTTAAATCACTGTATTTCTTTTGGTGATGGTGATAATGATGTGGAAATGTTAACAACAGCATGGCATGGTTTTGCAATGAAAAATGCAACTAGAACAGCAAAAATATATGCAAGATACATTACTGAACATGACAATGATAATTGTGGTGTAGCTAGAGAGCTAATAAAATTTTTTAAGTTAAAGGAGTATAATAATAAATAACAATATGACAAAAAAATATGAATATAAACCTCAACATACATGTTCTCAATTAATGAAGTTGTGGATTAAAGATGACAGGATTATTGAAAAAATAAAAATTACTGGAGGTTGCCCTGGTAATACAATAGGTGTTTCTAAATTAGTTGAAGGTCGTAGTATAGATGAAGTTATTAACACATTAAAAGGCATCCCATGTGGAAATAAGCCTTCTTCATGCCCTGATCAATTGGCTATAGCTTTAAACATGATTAAAAACCATAAATTAAAATAAAAATAATATGAGCATTCGAAAATTTAACGATCAAGAACTTGCTAGACGCAATCGTCTAAAAGAATTACAACAAAATAATAACGATCCATTTAAACATGAAAAATTCGTTCGTAATTTTAATACTAAAAGTTTTAATGAAAAATACCAAGATGCTAGCAAAGAAGAATTACATAATTCAAATGATAAAGTTTTAATTGCTGGTAGAATAATGGCAATTAGACAAACATTTGGTGTCATTAAAGATTTTTATGGAACTACACAATTTTACTTAAATAAAAAATCTATCCCTGAACAAAAATTCAAAGAATTTAAAAAACTTGATATTGGTGATATTATAGGCATTCAAGGAACACCAATGAAAACTAATACTGGACAAGTTACAGTAAATATCCAAGATTTTGTACTATTATCAAAATCATTGAAACCATTACCAGAAAAATGACACGGATTAGTTGATGAAGAAATTCGTGCAAGACATCGTTATGTTGATTTAATCATGAATGATGATTCAATGAAAACATTTGTTTTACGTAGTAAAATTATTTCATTAATCCGTAAATTTATGGATGAAAATGGTTATTTAGAAGTTGAAACACCTGTATTACAACCTATTACTGGTGGCGCTGCAGCAAAACCTTTTATTACACATCATAATGCACTTGACCGTGAATATTATTTAAGAATTGCCACTGAACTTTCTTTAAAAAAATTAATTATTGGTGGTTTTGAGAAGGTATATGAAATAGGCCGTATTTTTCGAAATGAAGGTATGGATGCTACACATAATCCAGAATTCACAAGTATGGAAGCATATACTGCATATGCATCAATGGATGATATGATGGATTTAACTGAAAAATTATATCGTTATATTGCTAATGGTATCGGTAAAACAAAATTAACTTATAGGAATGTTGAAATAGATTTTTCTAAGCCATTCAAGCGAATAAAAATGGTTGATATTATAAAACAAGCAACTAACATAGATTTTAATAATGTTAAAACTGATAATGAAGCAATAGAAATTGCTAAAAAATTAAAGTTAGAACTTTTACCTCATGAAAAAAATCGTGGTCATATAATCGCTAAATTCTTTGATGAATTTGGTGAAAAATTATGTCAACAACCAACATTTATTTATGAATATCCGATTGAAATTTCACCTTTAGCTAAGAAAAAAAGTGATGATCCTAAAATGACAAGAAGATTTGAATTTTTTATTTGTGGTAAAGAATTTGCAAATGCTTTTAGTGAATTAAATGACCCTATTGATCAATATGAAAGATTTGAAAATCAATTAAATGAAAAAAACTTAGGTAATGAAGAAGCTAATGAAATGGATATGGATTTTATTGAAGCTTTAGAAAATGGTTTACCACCAACAGCAGGTATAGGTTATGGAATTGACCGTTTAGTTATGCTATTTACAAATAATGAAACAATTCGTAATGTTTTATTATTTCCACATATGAAAGATATTAACAAATAACAGTTGTTATGAGTAAAATTACTCGTAAAAAACCTACATATATTCGAAAATATGATTATCTTCGCTATTTTTATCGTCCAAAAGATGAGTGATTCTATTCAACAAAAGATTTAGAAAAATATATTCATGATCTAACATTAACTAATATTCAAAATTCATCATTAATTTTTGATAGTTCTGATGATGATCAAAAAAATCTTGATACAGAAGAAAGTGAAATTGATACATATTCATTAATTAATGAAATGAAAGCTGATGGTGTTGATTTAGATAAAAATGACCCTAAAGTTTTTGAAGGTAACATTATTGATCAAAAATCAAAATTATATATCGAGAAATGTTTTGCTGATTATTTTAAACAAAAAAACATTAATAAATTCGATATTATTGATTTTTCAAAACTGAAACTTAATAATGAACAACAATTTGCTAAGACAATGGAATATTTACAATCACATAATTATGCAATTATGTTTCAACCAACATTTATTGCAAGAAATAGAGCTATAGCAAAACCGGATGCTTTAATTAACGATAGCGGTAAATTAATTCTTATTGAAACAAAGGGAACAACAAATCCCAAATTTAATCATTTAGTTGATATCTACTATCAAAATCAAGTCATTAATGAAGCATTAAAAGAAAAAGATTTTTACATTGATGAATATTATTTGTGTATTGTTAAATATGAATTACTAGATTTAAAACAAATAAGTTTTGTTCTAACAAAGAATTGTTCATTAACCAAATCAGGATTTACCCCTCCTGAAAAATTAAAAGAAAATATTCGTAAATCATCTTTAAAAGAATCTACGAAAATTAAATCTTTAATAAGAGAAGCAATACATGATTCTTCACCAAATGATACAACAATTAAATCACTTTTGCAAAATAAAGTCGAATTTTCAAATAAGAAAACACAAAATTCATTTGAAAAAAAATATAGTTCTTTCTTTGAAAAAGATGAAACTTTTTGAAAAATAATTGATGAACTATATGATTACCAAATTGATAATTCATTACCATCTTTAATCCCGACTGATAAATATAATTCTGAAGTTAAAAATAATGATTATTTACCGTTCCTAAAAGATTATTACTCTTCTCTATGTGATAAAAATGGAAATATTAAATATCCATCATTGCAATTTTCTGGTAAATTAATTAAGATAAATCAAGCAATACACCTTTATAGAGATTATCATTTAGAAAATTTATCACTTGATAAGTTTATTTTTGAACTTGCAACTAAAAATAATCTTTTTGATGAGCAATACAAAAAAAGTAATGCACTATCTAGATATTTAAAATGTATATGTAAAGATAACAAAATATTAACCTATGCTATTCAGAATGCGACTCAAAACTACTTTGATGAGCTAAAATCAAAAAAGGTCTATTTCGATTTTGAATCACTAAATATAGCAACTAGAGTTGTTGACAATTATCCACCATTTATGCAAGTGGTTAACCAAGTGTCAGTTATATTTGATTATGGTAATAAAAATTTGCAACTACTTCCATCTATTATTATTGATCCAATTAATGGAATTAATAAAAATGATTTTAAAAAAATAATTAATAGTATTTTGCCTGACCATGATTTGGAGATTTGTAAACAATATTCGTACGTTGTTTATAACAAAGATTTTGAATGTAACAGATTAAAAGAAATGGCAAAATATATTAATGAGGATGAGTATTTTAAAAAGGTTAACATCATTGTCGAAAATATCTATGATTTAGCTAATTTCTTTGATATTAGTTCATCAAAGATGAATTGCCAAATTATATTCAAGGATTTAAAAGGATTTTATTCAATTAAAAAAGTTTTACCACTTGTTGAAAAATATAATTATGAATCATTTAAAATAGCTGGATGTAAAAATTATAAGACTGAATTAGTTCAAATAACCAATGGTAAGGAAGCACAAAACGCTTCGACAAAACGTTTTTTTGGTTTGATCAGTGATCACGAATGAAAAGCAACTGTTGAAAATCTTGGTAAATATTGTGATAATGATGTTCGTGCAATGGTTGCTGTTGAATATTTTGTTAAAAATATTCTTGATGGTAACATACATCAATAAATTATTCATTTATAATCACAAAATTATTTTTAACAAGTTCTTTAATAATGCAATTATTAATATATTTTTTATATTCTAATGTTAAGTTATTAAAATATTTATCAAAAATAATCACTTTGTTTTTAGATTCAAATAATCTTAAAACATTAAGCATAATAATTTCATTAATATCTTTTGGACTTTCCACTTTAATGTTGAATTTTTTAATACAATTTAGAATTGTATTATTAGAAATAGAATCATAATCAAATTTTTCAATCAAAAAATTATTTTTATTATTGAAATAACAAACAGTTGCATTTAGTCAATTTTGATTTATTTTTATGGTATCAAAATCATTAATTTTAACACTATAATTTTCTAGTTGCTGATGATTTAATAAACTATCAGTTAATTCAGAAAAATTGTCTCTATGGTATGTTTTCCCATTCATCAAATTTGTTGTTTTCTTATCTTTAATTTCTTTAATTGTATTAATCTTTTCAATAACCCTAGTTGATTTATTATTAATATTATTAATTTCACAAAATTCATCATAGATAACACGCATTTTTTTATAAATAAATCTTTGTCCAAAGAAATTGGATATTTCAGAAACACTATTTGACAATATTAATTGTGTATTAATAATAAAAAGAATTTCACCAATTGAAAAGTTATTATTCTTTCAAATCATAACTATGCTTGCAAAACTAGTAATAATAAACAGTAAATCATTAAAAAGATTGAATATCAAAGATAGTTTAGATGAAATCATAGATTGAAATGAATTATTCCTTAAACTAACATTAAATTCATTATTCAAGCCTTCTTTCAACTTTTCATTGATATAGCAATTATTACATTCTTTATTTTTAATATATTGATTAGAATAAATGCTAATAGAACTAGCATTCTTTATATTATTTTCTAGGCTTCGTTTTTGAAAATTTAAGTTAATTATTGAGTAGAATATTTGGAATAAAATTATAACAATGAATAAGATCAAAAAATAAATACTGTTTGATATCAAAATACATAAGCATACTAAGCCAATGAGAATATCAGACACTAAATTAGGTATGGCAATAATATTAAAATTGGAAATTGTAATGATGGCATTATTTAAAATAAAAAAGTTATTTTTATTTACTTTATTAAAAAATCCATTTTTCTTATTGAATAAATTATCAAATAATTTAGATTTATAAAAATAATATTGTTCTTTTAATTGTTTGTTATTCAAACAAGTTAATAAATAATTAAACAAATGCTTTAAACAACTAATAATTGTAAAACTAAAACAAACAATGACTAAATTTTTAACATTTTCGCTAATTACACATAAATCAAGAACATAATTCATGAATAAACCGAAGCAAATACTTAATGAAGCAATTAATACATTAATTAATGTAAATAATAACAATAATTTAACATCCAAATAATTGATTCACTTTTTACTATTTAATTTTGTTAACTTATTAGAATTAATTTTGCTAATTTTAATAAAAATGTTAGCAAAGACTTTAGATAATTCTTCAAAGCTAAGAATATATTCGCCTTTAGCAGAATCATAAATTTTAATTCCTTTATTGGTTCTCTTAGCAATAACAAAATGATTATTATTGTTATTGAAAATAACAAGAACAAAATAATCACCAATATTCAGGTTTTCCAATTCTGTTATGTTTGTTTCATATGTTTCAGCCAAAAGACCATATTTAAAACATAATGTTTCAAATTCAAAAATACTTAAACCATAGGAAGTAAGATTTGCGTCATTTAATATTTGATTAAAATTGCTATTTTTAAAATAGTGCTTCGTTAAACTATTAATTACACAAATTCCACAATGATTTTCGTGATGTTGATAAGTTATATCCATCAATAATATAAAATGAAAAAATAGTGTTTTTTTGTAAAACACTATTTAGTTATTGCTTATATTATTTAATTTCTTAAACCTAGTTCTTTAACTAATTTATAGTATGATTCAATATCACTTTTCATTAAGTAGTTTAATAAATGCCTACGTTGTTGAACTTTTTTATATAAACCTCTTTTTGATGAGTGATCTTTATGGTTGGTATTTACATGTAATGTAATTGAATTAATTTCAGCTGTAAGAATTGCTACTTGAGTAGCAACTGATCCAGTGTTTTTGTTATTACCACCATATTGTTTGACTAATTGTGCTTTAAATTCTTTAGAAATTGCCATGTTTATTATTAATACTCTAAATTATTCAGCTTCAACTTTAACTTTAGCACCAACAGCTTCAAATTTTTTCTTTAATTCTTCAGCTTCTTCTGGTTTTAAACCATCTTTAATTTTTGCTGGGAGCTTATCAACTGCTGTTTTAGCTTCCATTAAACCAACACCTGTTGCTTCACGGTATGTTTTAATAACAGAAACTTTATTTGCACCAGCATCTATTAAACTAATTTTTACACTTGTAGGTGTTTCAGCTTGTGCTGCTGTAGCAGCTGCAGCTACTGGAGCAGCAGCACTAACACCAAATTCTGTTTCGATAGCTTTAATTAAATCGTTTATTTCTAATAAACTCATTTCTTTTAATGAATTAATAATTTCATCTTTAGATAATTTTGCCATATTTTATTCTCCTTAATAGTAATTATTGTGATTTCTTTTCACTAATTGATTTTAAACCGTAAAGAAAATTACGGATTGGACCTTGTAAACAAGATAAAAGCATAGAATATAAACCATTTCTTGATGGAATATTAGCTATTTGTGCTAACTGATCAGGAAGAATATTTTCCTTACCAATTATTCCACACTTATAAACTACTTGTTTAAATTCAGCCATTAATTTATGAACTTCTTTAAATGGAACAACTTCATCACCATGTGCAATGATGATAGCATTTGGACCAGAGAGTTCAGCTAATGATACATTAGCAAGTTTAAATGCACGATTAAAGATATTATTTTTTGCAACATGCATTTTAGCATTAGATTTATGTAGCTCACGTCTTGCTTGAGTAATAACTTTTGCAGGAACTGTACGATACTCAAAGGCAAGAATGCTTGTCGAACCTTTAAGATCATTAACTAATGCTTCAACATCGTTAATCTTTTCTTGAATTATTGCTTTCACAATCTTTCCTTTCTTACTTTTTGCAATAGCTTATTAAAAAACCTAGCATAGTTTATGCCAGGTTATTATTTTAAGGATATATGAAATTAATCTTTTATATAACCTCGGTAACATTATTAAAGCATTGAATGCTCGTTACTGTCTTTGGCATATTGCAAGAATCATTATACTATATAATTTAAATATTTAAATCAATATTAGGAGTAATGTTGCAAAAAAAGTTGGTTTTTTGAAAAAAATTGGAAAAGTATATATGTATATAAATATACATATATAAAATTGTAAAA